>NZ_JBEGED010000008.1:27094-215890 GCF_040202885.1 Xanthomonas sp. WHRI 1810A | reverse complement strand
GCCCATCTTCGGCGTTCTGCGGCCTCGCTTCTGCCCGGAGGGCGTGGGAGTCCGGCTTGCCGACGATGGGCTGCGAAGCGGCCCCAAAACCTGCCACCGCGTTATGCCTGACACACCGCGTACACAGGTTTCACTGCCGCTGCGCGACAGATCGCAGGCAAGCCAGCTCCCACGGCCTGCGGCCAGAATCAAAGGCAAATGCCCATCTTCGGCGTTCTGCGGCCTCGCTTCTGCCCGGAGGGCGTGGGAGTCCGGCTTGCCGACGATGGGCTGCGAAGCAGCCCCAAAACCTCCCACCGCGTTATGCCTGACCCACCGCGTACACAGGTTTCACTGCCGCTGCGCGACAGATCGCAGGCAAGCCAGCTCCCACGGCCTGCGGCCAGAATCAAAGGCAAATGCCCGTCTTCGGCGTTCTGCGGCCTCGCTTCTGCCCGGAGGGCGTGGGAGTCCGGCTTGCCGACGATGGGCTGCGAAGCGGCCCCAACACCAGCGATCACCGATTTGCCTGACCCACCGCATCGCAGCCTTCGGCAGCGCCTACAAAGAAGAGGTGTTACGCCGTATACGCGGTCCGCCTGTAGGAACCAACTTGTTGACGAAGCGCCCGCCGGGGTGAATCCAGCCCAACGCCCCGCGAGCAAGTTCGCGGCTACAGGTAAGAAGAGTGCTGCCGTGAATCAATGAAACGGCGGCAACGTCACGCCCTCGTGTCGGGCCGCGCGGTTGTCGCGCCAGCGGTAGTAGCGCAGCGCCAGGGAAGGCGCGAACGCCATGTAGGTCGGCGCCGCGCTGAGGGGTTCAAGGGGGAGCGCCAGTTCATCGGCCGGGACGTCTCGCGCCCAGTCGGCGAGGATGCCGCCCAACATGCTGCCGGTGGGTACGCCGCGTCCGGACAGGCCGGTCAGCGCCACCACCCCCGGCGCCAGCTGGTACAGACGCGGGATCGTCTTGCGCTGCATGTCCAGTTCGCCCGTCCAGAAATAATCCCAGCCCACGTTCTTGGGGATCTGCGGATGCAACCAGTTCAGGCGTTCGCCCATGACCTGTCGGGTAAACGCCATGTCCCGGCCCCGGCGACCCATGGGGAACATCGACGCGACGATGCGGCCCTCGGCGTTGTACTTGTAGACGAAGATGTCGCCGCGCCCGTCGTGGGTGGTGGTGTCCTGAGGCAACACCTCCCGGCGAACGGAATCGGGCAGCGGCTCGGTGGCAGCGACAAACACCTTCTGAATCCGAAACGTCTGGTCCAGCCCCGGCCAACCGAGCCGGGTGTAGGCCCCCGTGGCAAATATCACTTTGTCAGCCAGCACCGAACCGTTGCCGGTGTTGATCTGCCAGCGATCACCCTGGCGCGCTACCGTGCTCACCAATGACCGGCAAAACAGCCGACCGCCCTCTTGCACCACCGCCCGCGCCAACCCCCGGGCATAGCCCAGCGGATTGAGGTGCCCGGCCGCCGGATGGAACCAGCCACCGTGAAAACGCTGACTGCCGGTCAAGGCGCTGGCCTGTTCGCGATCCATCAGCCGCGTGTCCTGGCCGACGGCGTTGTACTCCTCGGTTTTCAGCGCCAGGCGCGTCAGGGCGCCGGGCGTGTGCGCCGCCATTAGGTAGCCGTTCTGTTGCCATTCGCAGTCGATGGCGTAACGCGTGATGTAATCGGCCACCACGGTATTGGCCCCGGTCTGCCGGGCGATCAGCCGCTTGCCGCGCTCCGCCCCCAGCAATTGCCGTACTTGGGGGATCGAATGATGGTGGAAGGTCGGCGTGCAATGCCCGGCGTTACGCCCGGAACCGCCGAAGCCGATTTCCTCGGCTTCCAGCAGGACCACACTCACCCCGCTGCGCGCCAATTCCAGGGCGGTGGTCAGCCCGGTGTAGCCACCGCCGACGATGCACACCTCGGCCTCCACCCGTTCATTGAGCGCCGAGGTCGGGATCGGCGCGGCGGCGGTGGCGAACCACAGCGACGTGTCGAACGCAGAAAACTTCATCGCGCCCCCTCCCGGCGAGCGGCGCCGTCCAGCATGTCGCTCAGCGCTTCCCGGGGCTGATCCAGCGGCGAAATCAACGACAGGTCATCGCGAATGCAGGCCGTGCCATGCCCCGGCGAGACCATGCGCAGCGGCGGACGCTCCTGGCTGCACGCCGGCAATACGTACGGGCAGCGGGTCCGAAACGCACAGCCGGACGGCGGCGAAATCGGGCTGGGAATATCGCCTTGCAGCACGATGCGCTGGCGGCGCTGACCGGGCTCGGGCATCGGGATTGCCGACATCAGCGCTTCGGTGTACGGATGGCGCGGGTGGCTGAACAGCTCCCGGGTGGGCGCCACTTCGACGATGCGCCCCAGGTACATGACGGCCACGCGATCGGCAATGTGCCCCACCACCGCCAGGTCATGGGTGACGAACAGCATGGTCAGGTTCATCTGCTGGCGGATGCGCGAAAACAGGTTCAGCACCTGGGCCTGCACCGACACGTCCAGCGCCGACACCGGTTCATCGGCCATGATGAATTCAGGCTCCAGGGTCAGGGCCCGGGCGATGCCGATGCGCTGACGCTGCCCGCCGGAGAACTCATGGGGGTAGCGGTCCAGGTACTGCGACGGCAGGCCCACGGTTTCCAGGGCCTGTTCGGCTTTATCCCGTCGGCCACGGGCGTCCAGTTCTTTGGCGTGGAAGCGCAACGGCATGCCCAGAATTTCGGCCACGGTCATGCGCGGATTGAGCGAGCCGTACGGGTCCTGAAACACCATCTGCATGCGCTTGCGATAGGGCTTGAGCAAGCGGTCGTTGAAGGGCGTGATCTCGGTGCTATCGAACAGGATGTGGCCGTCGGTAGGCGGGTCGAGCATCATCAGGCTGCGGCCCAGGGTGCTTTTCCCCGAACCGCTTTCCCCCACCAGCCCCAGCACTTCACCTCGCGCAATGGACAGGTCGACGCCGTCCACCGCGCGCACCAGGTTGTCGTCGCGACCCCGGCTGCTGACGAACAACTTTTTGCGCACCGGGAAGTATTTCTTCAGGCCCACGGCCTCGATCAAGGGTGGCTGCTTTTTCATGAGGCACCTCCCATTTCCAGCGCGACCGGGGCCAGCCCGAGATTGGCCGGCAGTTCCCGCCAGCGCACGCAACGCAGTTGATGACCCTGCTCCACCTCCTCCAGCGCCGGGGCATGGCTGTCGCAGCGCCCGGCGATGCTGAACGCGCAACGCGGGTGAAATGCACAGCCTGCGGGCGGTGCCGACGGATCGGGGACGAAACCGGGGATCGTGCCCAGCTCGCCCTGCCCCAGCCCGGCCTGTTCGAAACGCGGCACAGCGGCCAGCAACCCGCGGGTGTAGGGCATGCGCGGCGCCGACAGGACCTGGGCCACGCTGCCCTGTTCGACGATGCGACCGGCGTACATCACCATCACCCGGTCGGCGATTTCCGCCACCACCCCGAAGTTGTGGGTGATGAACAGGATCGCCATGCCGTTCTTCTTCTGCAGCGTGCGCAACAGGTCCAGGATCTGCGCCTGCACCGTGACATCCAGCGCGGTGGTCGGCTCGTCGGCGATCAACACGTCCGGCTCCATGGCCAGGGCAATCGCAATCATCACCCGCTGACGCATGCCACCGGACAGCTCGTGGGGAAAACTTTCCAGGCGCTGGGCCGGCTCCGGGATGCCCACCTGTTCCAGCAGCGCCAGGGCCCGGGCCCGAGCCTGTGGCTTGCTCAAGTGCTCGTGAAAACGAATGGCTTCGGCGATCTGGTCACCGACCCGGTGCACCGGATTGAGCGACGTCAGCGGCTCCTGAAAGATCATCGCCACCCGGTTGCCGCGCACGTGGCGCATCTGCTGTTCGCTCATGGCCACCAGGTCGATGGCGTTGCCGGCGCTGTCGGCCACCACCGCGCTGCCGTCGATGCGGGTTTTCGGGGCCGCCGCCAGCAGCTTCATCATGGCCAGGCTGGTGACGCTTTTGCCCGAACCGCTCTCGCCCACCAGCGCCAGGGTTTCGCCGGCACGGATGCTGAAATTGATGTCATGCACCACCGGCACATAATGGCTGCCGCGGCGAAAGGCGACGCTGAGGTGAGACACACTGATCTTTTCGTCCGGGTTCATTTCAGGTCACTCCTGCCGTCCAGCGCGTCGCGCAGACCGTCACCGATGAAATTGAAACTGGTCACCGCCAGGGTGATGGCCAGGCCGGGGATGATCGCCAGCCACGGCGCCTTGCCCAGGTACTGCTGCGCGGCGTTGAGCATGTTGCCCCAGCTCGCCAGCGGCGGCTGGATGCCGTAGCCCAGAAAGCTGATGTACGCCTCCAGCAGGATCGCGTTGGCGATGGTCAGCGTGGCGGCGACGATGATCGGGCCGATGGCGTTGGGCACCAGCTCGCGGAACATGATCCAGCGGTTGCTGGCCCCCACCATGCGCGCGGCCAGGGTGAAGTCGCGCTCGCGCAACGAGCGGATTTCGGCCTCGACGATGCGCGAGATTTCCATCCAGCTGGTCACCGCGATAATCAGGGTGATCATGATCGGGCTGGGCTTGATGAACGCGGCGAGGACCAGCACCAGGAACACGCTGGGGAACGACAGGAAGGCATCGACGAAACGCATCAGCGACGCGCCGATCCAGCCCCGGTAGTAACCGGCGACCACGCCGATGAAAGTGCCGATCACGGTGCTGATCAGCATGGCGAAAAAGCCCACCGTCAGGGAAATCCGCCCGGCGTTGAGCAAGCGGGCGGCGGTGTCGCGGCCCAGGGCATCGGTGCCCAGATAGTGGTTGCCGGTCAGCGGTGGCGAGAAGCGGTTGCGGATGTCGATGGTCAGGTCGTTGTAATGCAGCAGGTACGGCCCGAACACGCAGGCCAGCACCAGCCCGGTGATCATCACCACGCCCAGCACCGCCAGTTTGTGGCGCATGAACCGCGAAAGGGTCGGATTGCTCAACCAGGCCAGACGCCCGGAAGACGGCAGGGAAAATGTGGCGGTGCTCATGTGCAGTGCTCCTTTAACCGAGTCGGACGCGCGGGTCCGCAACGCCCACCAGCAGATCGGCAAGCAGATTGCCGAGCAGCACCAGAATCGCCGAGAACATCAGGATGCCCATGATCACGGGGTAGTCGCTGTAGCCCAGGCTGTCGAGAAACAGGCGGCCCATGCCGGGCCAGGTGAACACCGTTTCAGTCACCAGCGCGCCGCCGAGGATGGTCGGGATCTGCAGGCCGGCCAGGGTGATCATGGGCAGCAGCGCGTTGCGAATGACGTGATGGGTCAGCACCCGGCGATAGGGCAATCCTTTGGCGCGAGCGGTGCGGACGAAGTCCTGATCGATGACGTCCAGGGTGGCCGAGCGCATGTAGCGGCTCCAGATTGCGACGTTGACCAACGCCAGCACCGCCACCGGCAGGATCAAGTGAATGGCGTAATCCCCCACCGATTGATCGCCGATGGTGTACATGTTGCCCGCCGGCAACCAGCCCAGGTACAGGGAGAAAAAGAAGATCGCCACCAGGCCGAACCAGAACGTCGGAATCGACAGCGCCACCATCGCCCCCACCGTGGCCAGGGTGTCGAACACCGAGTAGCGCCGCACCGCGCCCAGCACGCCGACCCAGGTGCCGACGATCACCGACAGCACGGTGGCCGTGCCCATCAGCAGCAAGGTGGCGGGCAAATGCCCGGCAATCACGCTCAGCACCGGCCGCCCATCGCGGAACGAACGGCCCCAGTCGCCAATGAACAAGCGGGTGAACCATTCGAAATACTGGACCATCAGCGGGCGGTGCAGGCCCAGTTGCTCGGCGATGCGGTCCAGTTCCGCCTGGCTCATGCCGGGGTTCATGGCGAACTGCGACATGGGCCCGCCGGGTGCCAGATTCAGCACAATGAAGCCGATCAGGGAAACCAGTACCAGGACAATTGCGCTCTGGCCCAAGCGATTGAGGATGTATTGGGGCATGGCGTATTCCTTCTGAGAGCTGAGCGACGCCCGGCAAACAGTGCCGGGCGCTGACTGACTGTCAGGTCCAGGACCAGGTGTTCACGTTCCACGGCTCGATGCGCAGATTGATGTTGCCGGCAAAGCCCTTGAGCTTCGATTTGTAGCCCCGCACGTAGGTGTACTGAAACAGCGGCAGGATCGGCAGGTCGTCCCGAATCATCTCCTGCACCTTCACGTACACCGCCTTGCGCTGTGCGATGTCTTGCAGCGATGCGCCCTGGGCCAGCAGTTCGTCCACCTTGCTGTTCTTGTATTGCGTGCTGTTTTGCCCGGCACCGCCTTGCGCGTTGATAGAGGTGGAACCGAAGTAGTCGCGCACGTCCGGATCGGCGCCCGTCAGGAAATTGTTCCCCACCACCACCGAATCGAATTTGGACTGCGTCCAGTAATCCCCCCACATGACTGCGGGCGGCAGATTGGAGATTTTCATCTCGACACCGATGGCCTGCCAGGTCTGCTGAATGAACTGCTGGGCCTGTTCGCGAATCTGGTTGCCGGCGGTGGTGGAGTTGGTGAACGACAGGCGCACCCCGCCCTTCTCCCGAATGCCACCGGCGCCCGGCTTCCAGCCCGCTTCATCGAGGATCTTGTTGGCCTCATCGATGTTGAAGCTCTGCTTGGGCAGGTTCGGGTTGAAGTACGCCGATTGCTGCGGCATGAAGGTTTCAGTGGGCAGCACCAGACCGTAGTACAGCTCGTCGATGATGGTTTTCTTGTCGATGGCCAGGTAGAGCGCCTTGCGCACGGCCGGGTCCTTGAACTGCGGACGCTCCATGTTCAACGAAACCGATTCCACCGTCGCCACCGGCAGGATCACGACAGTGCGGTCGGCCAGGCCCTTGGCTTCTTGGTAGTGATCGGGGGTGATGCCCTGCATGGCGGTGACGTCGATGTCGCCGGTCTTGAACTGGGTGTAAAGCACGGTCAGGTCGGGGATGTACTTGAAGATCACGCTGTCGATCTGCGCGACAGTGCCGTAGTAATCGGGGTTGGCCTTGAGCTGGATGTGATCGCCGGCCACGCGGCTGGCCCACTTGAACGGCCCGGTGCCAATCGGTGCATTGTTGAACGGCGCACTGTTGACGTCGGCTGCGGCGGACAGAACGTGCTTGGGCACCATGAACGTCCACGACAGGATTGACGCATACGGGGCGTAGGACTTTTCCATGCGCCAGTGGATTTCAGTGGGCGAGACCACGGTGATGTCCCGCACCAGGTCGTGCCCGGCGCGGCGACCGCTGCGGAAGTTCGGGGATACGATCAGCTCCAGGGTGTATTTCACGTCTTCGGCCGTGAACGGTTTGCCGTCGTGCCATTTGACGTCATCGCGCAGCTTGATCTTCCACTGCAGACCGTCGGCCGAGATGCCGCCGTTGGCCACGGTCGGCACTTCCACGGCCAGGGCCGGGGTGAACTCGCCGGCAGGCGAAATACCAAACAGCGGATCAAAGACATTCCAATGAATACCGTCATCCACTTCGATGTGGGGCATGTGCGGGTTGAAGACGGTGGGCTCCTGTGACAGGCCGATGACCACCTGGCCGCTGGCCGGGGCCTTCATCGCCGCGAACGACTGGCTGGCGCGGCCCAAGGGCAGCATCACCCCGGCCGCGCCGATAATCGCCATCGCCAGCGCCTGGCGCCGGGTGGGGTTGAGCAAGGTGTTGCCTGGTTCCGAATCATCGCGTTGCGCCATGCTGAAGCTCCCATCATCAATAAAGGCAGGTGGCTTGCGCCTGAAGTCGTCGTAAGCGATGAACCCTGGCCCGTATGTTCGAGCTTGCAGGTGGCTGCGTGAGCATGTGTCTGGTGGGTCAGCCCTCAGAATCCGGAGATCGGCATCGGCGTGGAGCCGTCGCTGAAGCGCGACAGGGCGAACGCTTTGGTGTCGACGATGGGGGTTTCGCCGGTGACCAGATTGGCCATCAAACGCCCCGCCGCCGGACCGATGCCAAAGCCGTGACCGGAGAACCCGGTGGCGATGAAAAAGCCCGGCACCGCGTCCACCGGAGAAATCACCGGCACGGCGTCAGGGGTGACATCGATCATGCCGCCCCAGCGCTGGGCGATCCGCACATTGGCGAACACCGGGAAGGCCTGGGTCAGGCTTTCCAGCGCCCGATTGGACTGGCGGATCGACGGCACCGGGTCCAGCACCCGGCGGTATTCGAAGGGGCTGGCCTCGTCCAGCGCCCAGCGTCGTGGCAGCACGGCCTCCTGGAAAAACCGCTGCCCCAGACGCAGCGACAATGAGGCGCGCTCCTGCTTGAACGCGGGCATGAATTGCCGGGCGTGGCGGAACGAATCCGGCACGATGTCGGCGATGTTTTCGTGGCCCGAGGCGACGGTGTAACCGCCGTCCTGGCGCTTGCGCACGGCAAATTCGGCGGCCCAGATGGCGGACTGCGGCCCGCCTTCCATGGGCGTGGTGCGGATCACGGAATTGAGCACTTTGAGCTGGGGCAAGTGCACGCTCAGCGGCGAGCAAAACAGGCTGGACCACGCGCCACCCGCCAGCACCACCGAGCTACAGGCAATCGGCCCACGCTCGGTGATTACGCCGCTGACCCGGCCGGCGGATTGTTCGATGCCGCGCACGGCGCATTCGGTGAAGATGAAGGCGCCTTTGGCCCGGGCCGCTTCGGCAATTGCCGGCGCCGCCTGCTGCGGCTCGGCCCGGCCGTCATCCGGGGTGTACAGCGCGCCCTTGACCCGCAAGCGATTGACCTCGGGCAACAGACTGCCCAGTTCGGCGCCGGACACCATCCGCGCCGTGACCGGATACTCCTCCAGATTGCGCTTCCAGCGTTCGTGTTCTTCGTAGCTTTTTTCATCGGCGCAGGTAAACAGGATGCCGGATCGGGTGTAGCCGACGTCCTTGCCAATCCGCGCGGCCAGACCGTCCCACAACGTCAGCGCGTGGGCCATCAACGGCAGCTCCCGAGGGTCGCGCCGGGAAATCCTGACCCAGCCCCAGTTGCGGCTCGACTGCTCATGCCCGATGCCGCCCTTTTCACACAAGGCCACCTTCAAGCCGCGTTCGGCCAGTTCCAGCGCGGTGGACGCGCCAATGATTCCGCCGCCGATGACGACCACGTCAACGCGGTCGGGCAGCTGTTCGTCGCCATGCACGGGTACTACGCGAGGTCCAGGCATCAGTAGCTATCATCCAGTTGGCAGTTGATATTCAACTCGGCGACGCTCGCCTCGTTGGGCAGGTCCAGCAGGGTGTTGATCAGCAGCGCCAGATCGGCCGGGGCGGTCATTTGCGCGTCTTCACGGGTGCTGAGGCTGCGGGCCATGTCGGTGGCCACGAAACCGGGGCAGATGGCCGTGGCGCGGATGCCCAGGTCCCAGCCGCTGTGGCGCAGACCGTGGGCCAGGCCCAGTGCGGCGAACTTGCTCACCGAATACAGGCTGGAGGCCGCCGATTTCACGCGTTTGCCGGACAGCGACGCCATGATGATCACCCGCCCCCGGCCGCTGACGCTCAACGCCGGCCAGGCGGCCACGGCCAGCCGGCGCGGGGCTTTGACGTTGACGTCCAGCAGCGCGTCCATGTCGGCTTCGTTGGCCTCCACCACGGTTTTGCGAATCATCAGGCCGGCGTTGGCGACGATGGCGTCGATGCGCCCGAAGCGCTCCAGGGCGCTGGCTACCCAACGGGCTTCGGCGGCCGGGTCATTGGCGTCATAGGCCACCACCTGCACCGATTCGGCCTGATGCCAGCTGGCCGGGGTGGGCGTGCGCATGCCAAGGGACACGCACCAGCCATTACCGGCCAGTTGGCGGGCAATCGCTTCGCCGATGCCGCGATTGGCACCGGAAATCAGCGCGACGCGTGCGGGCTGCAAAGAGGTTGGCTGCATGGGGCGTTCTCCTTCAGTCAAGGCCACGTACGACGAGGCGGTGTGGGGAGCAAAGCGCAAGGCCTGAAAATTGCAATGTATTGAGCGGCCAGCACCTGGTGAATATCGCTTCGCGCACCGACCCTCAGCCCCGGCTGACCATGGGCCAGACATCGCCTGCTTCCAGGGAGATCCAAACGTGCCCCAAACCGAATCACTGCCACCCCGTTCGCAGCGTTGCAGCACCCAAGGGACGCAAATGCTGGACCGTTCATTTGAAATCCTCCAGGCCATCGCGGCGCGCGGGGAACACGGCGCCAGCATCGAGACGCTGAGCGCCGAAACGCAACTGAGCCGGGCAACCCTGTACCGCCTGCTCAAGGCCATGAAGTCCTACGGATTCGTGCGCCTGCCCCGGCTGCGCGGTCATTATTTTCTGGGCTACGAGCTGCTGAGCCTGGGCGCCCAGGCGGGCAACACCGGCGGCCTGCGCGAACTGGCGCGGCCGGCCTTGCTGCGGCTCTCGGAGGCCTTTCAGGACAGTTTTTTCCTGTTTGTGCAGGACGGCTATTACGCGCTGTGCCTGGAAATCCAGGAGGGCGGCAACCCGACCAAAAGCTTTGCCCATTGCGTCGGCGCCCGGGTCTTGAGCGGCGTGGGACAAGGTTCGCTGGCCTTGCTCAGCCACATGCCCGCCGCCAAGCGCAACGAGATTCTCAACCACAACGCCCCGCGCCTGCTGCGTGAATACGGCATCGACACCGCGGCAGTGCGCGAAGCGATCGATCAAGTCAGCCAGCAGGGTTACACCTGCGGCCTGACTGACAAGATTCTTCCGTTGTACACCGGCGTGGCGATCCCGATTCGCGGCACCGAGGGTGCGCCGCTGGGCGCCTTGAGCAGCGCGCTGCTGACCTCGCGCCTGACCGACACTTATCAGCAGCGGCTGGTGGCGGCCATGCACCGGGAAGCCGAAGGCATCACCGAGCGCCTGAGCCCGGTGCTCGATCGCGCCTGAGCCCAGGCGTTTCATCGGGCGAACCGGGCGAAACGAAACGGGGTGGGGCTGACCAGTGGTTGATCGCCGGTGATCAGGTCCGCCATCAGGTGCCCGGCGCCGGGCCCGATGCCGAAGCCGTGGCCGGAAAAGCCGGTGGCCAGGTAAAAGCCCGGGATCGACTCGACCTCATCCATCACCGGAATGATGTCCGGCGTCACGTCGATCAAGCCGGCCCAGCGCTGCTCGATGGTGGCTTGAGCAAAGATCGGGAACTGCGTCGCCAGCATGGCCAGGGCCTTGTCGAGGAAGACGTCCACCGGCTGTGGGTCGTAAAGACGCTGGGTCTCGAAGGGGGTCGGCTGATCGTTGGCCCAGCGCGCCGGGGTGTTGATTTCCTGCCAGCTCTGGCCGGTGACCCGCAGCCGGTACTCCTGATGGTGCGCCTTGACCATCGGCAGGAAGTCCGGCAGGAAACGGAAGCTGTCCGGCACCAGCGGCGCGATGTTGGCGTTGCGCATGGCAATGGTGTAGCCGCCGTCGGCGCGTTTCCTGAACGAAACTTTTTCGGTGGCCACCGCGCACTCGGGGCCGCCCGGTAGCGGCGCGGTGCGCATCACCGAACCCAACACCCGTAACTGCGGCAACCGAATCCCCAGGTTGCGGCAGAACAGACTCGACCACGCCCCTGCCGCCAGCACCACGGTATTGCACTTGATCTCGCCCATTTCGGTAATCACCGAACTGACCCGCCCGGCCTCGGTTTCCAGGGAGCGCGCGGCGCAGCGGGTAAACAGTTTGGCGCCCAGGGCCCGCGCGCCTTCAGCGATGGCGGCGGTGGCAATGTCCGGTTCGGCGCGGCCATCGGTGGCGGTGAACAACGCACCCTTCCACGAAGCGGGCACTTTGGAGCGAAGGCGGGCTTCGATCTGCGCGGTGTCCAGCAATTGGGCATCGATCCCCAACGGCTGCGCCTGGGCCAGCCAGGCCGCCTTGTCGGCGATCTCTTGCTCGGATTCGCAGGCATAGAGAATCCCGGCGCGGGTGAAACCGGTGTCGTGCTTGAGTGTGTTTGCCCAGTCGTCCCACAGCTTGAGGCTGGCAATCGCCAACGGCACTTCCGCCACGTCGCGGCCCATGGTCCGCACCCAGCCCCAGTTACGGGACGACTGCTCGTGGGCAATGCCGCTCTTCTCCACCAGCACCACCGAGACGCCCCGCTGCGCCAGAAAATACGCGGTGCAGACCCCGACGATGCCCCCGCCGATCACCACCACATCGGCACTTTCGGGCAGTGGTGCATCGCTGTCGACTTGCGTGATCTGCGGGTACATAGGGCGTTCCTGCGAGCGGTCGTTGCCCCAAGGTTTACCCCCTCGCTCAAGCAGCGGCAAGCTTGGGCGCGCTGAACGCCGCCATGCTCTCACATGGTGAGATGCAGCCGACCGGAGGGCGCCTGTTCTGATCACGCCCCTCCACCGGAAGATCCAGATACGACCTTGACCGTCGTATTTGCGACAAGTGGTGGCCATTCGCCGCAATGCGGTTTCGGCTGGTGAGCCCTTCTGGCATCTTCGGGCGAATCGCTACAAATCTTGTACCCAAATAGTTGGCGTACACATTTCGCTTCCCGGGTTGCAATGGACGGTCACCTCTCGATGAGGCTCGCTCGGGTGCCTTACTGCCAAGCCTGCGGGCGAGAGATCACCATGCTCAGAGCACTAAAAATTCAGGCCCGGACCCTGCTTTGTTTCATCGTCATGATTGCGATGCTGGCAGGGCTTGGCCTGTTTTGCGTGTCTCAGATGGGCACCATCCGCCAGGCCGTGGAAGAAGTGGAAACCCGTTCGATCCCGGCGATCAACCGGGCCAATGACCTGGAAGTGAATATCTCGCGCCTGCGCATCACCGCGTATCAAGTGCACACCTTTACCTCCAAGGCCGACCACGTCACGGCGGCCATCACCATTGCCAAACTCGAAACGCTGATCGACGCCAACCTGGCCGCCTACCGCGCCAGTGCCGACACCCCGGACAAACAGGCGGCCGTGGGCAAGCTGTCCCAGGCGTTCGAGGGGTATAAAGCGGGCGTTGCGCTTGAGCTGGACATGATGGAGAACGGACGCACCGAGGACGCCGTGGCCAAGCTGCGCTCCATGGCAGCCTTCGGCACCACCTTCAACGAGCAGACCGCGCTGTTAAACAGCCTTGAGCGCGAACACGCCCATGCTGCGGCGGTGGCGGCCGCGCAGACCTTCAGCCAGGCCCGGCTGGTGGCGCTGATTGCCATCGGGCTGGCCATCGCGGCTTCGCTGGTGTTGAGCTGGCGCTTCAGCCTGAGCATCAACAGGCCGTTGAGCGCGGCGCTGGCCACGTCGAAGCGGATTGCGGCCAACGATCTCACAGGCGACATCGACAGCACAGGGTCCGATGAACCCGCGCAGCTGTTGCAGTCCCTGAGCGTCATGCAGACCAATCTTCGCAGCACGATCAGTGAGATCACCCAGTCCACTGAACAGCTGTCCAGCGCCGCCGAGGAAATGAGTCAGGTGATGGCGCAAAGTACCGAAGGCCTGCTGCAGCAGAATCAGGAAATCGACCAGGCCGCTGCCGCGTTCAACCAGATGAGTGCCGCCATCGACGAGGTCGCCCGCAACGCGGTGGCGACCTCCAATGAGTCCAGGGCGTCCTCGCAGACGGCCCTGCAGGGCCAGAGCGAATTGGGTGAAACGATTGTGTCCCTGAACACCATGGTCACCCGCGTCAACACCACCTCCGAACGCGTTCAAAGCCTGGCCCAGCAAACCGTGGAGATCAGCAAAGTGCTGGATGTCATCCGCGCCGTGGCCGAGCAAACCAACCTGCTGGCGCTCAACGCCGCCATTGAAGCGGCCAGGGCCGGTGAGGCAGGCCGAGGCTTCGCGGTGGTCGCGGACGAAGTACGGGCGCTGGCTCATCGCACCGGTGAATCGACCCGCGAAATCGAAACGCTGATCGGCAACGTGCAGGTGTCCACCCGGGAAACGGTGGAGGCCATGCAATCCAGCGCGGAGCAGACCACCGACACCCTGCACCGGGCCAGTCGCACGGACGAGGCGCTGAATTTGATCACGGTGGCGGTGGGTCTCATCAACGAGCGCAATATCGTCATCGCCACCGCCGCCGAGCAGCAGGCTCAGGTCGCTCGGGAAGTCGACCAGAACCTGGTGCGCATCCGGGACCTGTCGCAACAGACGTCCCGGGGCGCCGAACAGACCAGCGCGGCGAGCCATGATCTGTCCCGGCTCGCGACGCAGCTCAAAGCCATGACCAACCGGTTTACGGTCTGACGTCAGTGTGAAGCGGGCCTGGGAAAAAATTTTTTCAGGCCTCTTGAAAGCCGTTTTGCCGCACCTACATTCGGGTTACGCGATGCCGAAATCGGGTCGCGTTTTAAATCACTTGGAGAACACTCAGGAGATTTCGACATGGCTACTTCACTTTCGCTGGCACCGCTGTTCCGTCAGTCTGTAGGCTTTGATCGCTTCAACGACCTTTTCGAGTCGGCGCTTCGCAGCGAGACCTCGACTGCCTACCCTCCTCACAACGTCGAAAAGCACGGTGACAATGAATACCGCATTGTTATCGCGGCTGCAGGATTGACCGAAGAGGACATGGACATTCAAGTGGAAAAGGGCGTTCTGACGGTCGCCGGTGGCAAACGCGAGAACGACAAGGAGGTGACTTACCTCCATCAGGGTATCGCCCAACGTGCCTTCCGACTGTCATTCCGCCTGGCGGATCACATTGAAGTCAAAGGGGCACAGCTCAACAGCGGCTTGCTGAGTATCAATCTGCTGCGTGTTGTACCGGAGGAAGCCAAGCCACGACGCATCACCATCGGTGGCTTCGACAAGCCCGATCTGAAAACCGTGGGCGTGCAGTAATCTGGTGTTGGGGCGCTCTGCGGGGCGCCTCAGCTTTTGCCCCGACGTTACCCTCCCTGGGCCCCACGCGCGCGCACCGGTTACGCGGGAATAATCGAAATCTCGCCGTTGCGCTCCAGGATCGCGTACTTGATCTGATCCACCCGCTCGAAGCCCTGCCCTATCCGCGCCGCCTCCATGATGTCGTCTTCCGCAATCCGCGCTTCATGCATGCGATGGCGCAGGAAGGCGCCGTTTTCAACAATGATCGTGGGGCCGCCGTCGATCAGCTTCGCCAGCCGTTTGGAACGACGCTTGACCAGCGAAAACCCGATGTCGATCACCATCAGCGTCACGATCACGAGGATCGCATTGGTGATTGAGAAATCGTCGCCCAGCAGTGCTTGCTGCGTGGCCTCGCCAATCACCATTAACAACACGAAATCGAACGACGTCAGTTCTCCCAATGAGCGGCGACCGGAAATCTTGAACAACACCATCAAGGCCAGATAAATGGCACCCGCGCGCAACACCGCATCCATGTGACACCTATGGGTAGATAAATTGAGTGATGGGAACATGGCCGCCGCCAACACGACTGATGTCGCTGTTGAACAGGCCGATGCCACTGCTTCGCCAGGACAGATACAGCGTCGCCCGCCCCTGTTTGTCCGCCGGCACAGTGAGGCTCAGACCGTCGGGTGTGCCCATGGAACGGAGCGGCTGAGGCTGGATCGACTCAATGCTGAAGCCCTCCAGCATCGCCTTGCTGATCAACAGCGTGACGGGAGTGCCCGGCAGGCCGGTCGTGTGAATGACCATCGAGTTCGCCCCGCCGCCCCGGTGGAAACGCTCATAGTCCACGGTCAAGTCCCCTTGGGTACTCACCGCCGTCAGCGAACTCAGCGGCCCCCTGGAAAACACACCCAGCAGCGTCAGCACCACCACCCCCAGCAGCACATACCACCCCACCCGCTGGAACCGCCACACCTTGCGCTGTAGCTGAAAATCCTCCGCCACCGGGTGCTGACGGTTCTGCATTTCCTGATCCTGAAGGCTCATGGGCATCACTCGAATTGATCAGGGGTGAGACTGTAGGCGGTGAGGTGAAGTTTCGTATTCGGGATTAAGCAGGGGCCTATTCGGAACGCAATATGCCGATGTTCTTGAGGGGCGCCAGCATTTCGATTAGTTTGTGACGGATCGGCGAGCTGCGCGCAAATCAAGCGCCACAGCCTCATAGATCGCCAATGCCAGCCAGTGCATCTTGGGGAAAAAAATGCATAACAGTCTTCAACACATCCACGCCACGCTCACACCTCAGGAATGCGCTGCGATTGCCGAGATCGAAGCAACCACCAGCATATTGAGCCTCATCACGCGGATGACGCGGATGCGATTCGCCGCCATTGCGAAATACGACAACTCCGACTGGGTCGTCTGCTCAGTGCACGACATTGGCGAGTTAGGTATCAGCCCCGGTGACACGCTTCCTGTGGAAATCACCCTGTGCAGCGACTTCCTGACAGATCCCCAGGCGCTGGTGCTCCCGGATATACACCAAAGCCCCCGGCACCGGATCCGCCCGGTCGTGCAGCAATACGGGTTAGAGAGCTACGTGGGGGTGCCGATCTTCTTGCCCGATGGCACGCTGTACGGCGCGTTATGCGCACTCGATTCAAAGCCCGTCACGTTCGACAATCCGGACCTGGCCGATACGCTCCACTTGTTTGCGCGGCTGATAGGCTGCATTTTTTTCGGCAGTACCGCGCTGCCGAACAGTGAGCCGAAAACGCTTGCAGGGCTTTAGCGCTCAGGGCTATGCCTGATGAAGCCTGACGTGCCGGACTCCAGCTATTGTTGTCGGCCCATCAGGATGCATTCATAAAGCAAGATCGAGCAGCGCGGCCCCCAGCGTCTTGCCATGGGCATCGAGCGCAAGGGAGCGCGTGACCCCGCCTCTCAAGATGCCCGGTAAAACGAAGTTGAGCGCACCCACACCTGCCAACTCGTATCGCCGTATCGGTGGCCCGTTCGCGTCCAGCAGCTGGGCAAAATGTTCAGTGACGCGCTCCACCGTCAGCCACTGCACCAAACGCGGATAATCTTCGACGTGAAAGGCGATGACGGAGATATTCGAGATGTCACCTTTATCACCGGTGCGTGTATGGGCGATGTCGCGTAATTTGCCGGCGCTCATGCAATGTCCTCCATGTGTACCTGCAGTGTGACTTCGTCCCTTGGCAGAAACAGCGACGCCACCGCCACGACCTGGCGGACTGATTTACTCGCGCCCCCGCCCCCGTACGGGCCATTGGTATAAAGGGTTTCCACCTCATTGCCGACGCGTACCGCATCGTTTTTATCGACACAACGGGCGGCTACCCGAAGGCGCACTTCCCACGGCTCGCACTCCGCACGCGCTCCAAGCTTGCTTCCGTGCAAAGCGTCCACGCCGATTAATTCGGCTCGGATCTCATCACACACAACCCCTGTCAATTCCAGACGTTTAAGGACGATGTCTTTGGCCAGTTGGGCACGGGCCAGTGCGCCGGGCCCGCCATAGGACATCTGACCCTCGCCTATCCATCCATCGAGGTACCCAACCGACACCTTCAAGGACTCGGGACGCCTCTGCCCGCCGGCCCCCTGCCCCCGTACTTCGTCGTGCCCTATGGATTGGAACGTAACGTTGCTGAAGTCCGCGCTGACGTCAGGTGTCAGATAGGCAGACGGATCGTGCACCTCATAGATCATCTGTTCGGTACAGGTCGCGGTGTCAATGCGGCCACCAGAGCCGGCCACCTTGCTGATGACGGCGCTGCCAGACTCATCGATCTCTGCCAAAGGGAAGCCCAGGCGATGCAGGTCTGGCACCTCTTTAACGCCCGGATCGGCGAAATACCCGCCGCTGATCTGCCCGGCACATTCAAGCAAATGCCCGATCAATGTTCCGCGGCCCAGCAATGCCCATTCATCAGCGGCCCAACCGAACTCGAACATTTGCGGTGCGAGAAAGAGTGACGGATCAGCGACCCTTCCGGTGACGATCACGTCAGCATCGGCGTGCAAGGCTTGAATGATCCCCTCAGCGCCCAGGTAGGCATTCGCCGAAATCACGCTATCGCCCAAGGACCGGATCGATTGGCCGTTATCGAGGATCTGATCTGGCCGCTGCTGCAGGGAAGCAAGCACGTCGTCTCCGGTAAGCGCTGCAACCTTCAACCCGGTCAGACCGAGCTGCGACGCTATCTGGCGTATTTCTCTTGCAGCAGACAGCGGATTGGCGGCCCCCATGTTGGTGATGACTCGCAAACGGCGGCGTGACCCGTCGGCGCCTTTGCCCACAAAGGGCAGGATCCGGCGCATGCGTTCACCCAGCAATGGGTCGAATCCTGCTTGCGGATTGATAAGTCGCGATTGCTGGGCCAGAGCAATGGTGCGTTCGGCCAGGCATTCAAATACCAGGTAATCCAGTTCTCCGTACTCGGCCAACTCGACCGCAGGCTCGATGCGGTCGCCTGAATAACCGGCACCTGAACCGATTCTTATGGTTTTCATTCAGAAAACTCCAATGGCCAGAGCGGTCAGGGTCATGAGGACCGAGGCCGCGAACAGGAATGGGATGGTGAAACGCTGGTGGTCGGCCAGTTCAATCTTGCACAAGCCCACGAGTAGAAAGGTCGCTGGCGTCAGCGGGCTGACCGGGAATCCGGTGGTGTGAACCCCAAGCAGCGAAGCCTGGGCGACCTGCATGGGGTCGACGCCGAGTGCACGACCCACCTCGGCAACCACGGGCATGACGCCGAAGTAGAAGGAGTCAGGATCGAACAGCAGGCTTAAAGGCATGGAGAGAAATCCCACCACCACCGGGATCAACTTGCCATGCCCGGCCGGAATTTGAGCGACGGCCACTTCGGCCATGGCCTTGAGCATTCCGGTGCCTTGCATGATCCCTGTGAAGACCCCGGCAGCCAGGAGAATGCTGGCCATGGTGAGCGCGGTCTTGGCATGAGCATCGATGCGTGCACGTTGTGCATCGACGTTGGGGTAGTTGAGGCACAACGCAGCCACCGTGCCGAGCATGAACATCACCACGGGGTCTACGACGCCCGCGATCATCACACCCATCACGATTAGCGTCAGCAGAAGGTTGATCCAGAACAACCTCGGTTTGCGCAGCGCAAGCTCGTCAGCGCTGAGTACGCGCTGATGCGGCTTCACATCCAGATTATTCGGCCCCAGGCCCAAGCGCCGTTCTTCACGCCGCCCGAGCAAAAAAGCGCAGCTAAACACAAAGATCAATCCGACGATCTGCACCGGAATCAACGGCTGGAAAAGGTCGGACACGGGGACATGAAGGGCAGCGGAAGAGCGCAATACCGGCCCGGTCCAAGGGAGAAAATTCACACCGGCGGCCATCGCAGTGACGCAAGCCAGGATGCGTTTATCCATGCCCAGCCGCGTGTACAACGGCAGCATGGCAGGGATCGTCACAAGGAACGTCACAGCGCCCGACCCATCCAGGTGGACCAACAGCGCCAGCAGCGCAGTGCCCATGACGATACGGGTAGGCCGCGTCCCTACCCTTTTGAGGATGCGATCAATGATGGGATCAAGCATGCCGGCATCGGTCATGATGCCGAAGAACAGAATGGCGAACACGAACATCCCGACGACGGGCGCTACGTTCTTGATGCCGGTGATGATGTACCCGCTGGTTTGCAGACCGAAACCGCCGAGCAATGCGGCGATGATCGGCAAAGCAATCAATGCAACCAAGGGGGACAGACGCTTGCTCATGATGCTGATGAGCAAACAGAGAATAGTGACTAAGCCAAGCATGGCGAGCATGAGCGAATCCTCTGCGGCCTCTCTGTCGCGAAGGCGACGAGACACCCTGTTGTTGTTGTTTTGCAGAGTAATAGCAGCAGCGATATGCTCTATGAATTGAAATATTCAACAGGCCGCGTTCGGAAAAACAAAATGAAGAACTCAATCCAGCATATTCGCGCCTTTCTTTCAGTGGCCCAGACCGGAAGTTTTTCCAGGGCGGCAGCCGCGCTGAACCTGTCTCCATCGGCCCTGACCGTACAAATCCAGCAATTGGAAAACTGGCTCGGCGTGGCCTTACTTGAACGCAACCCGCGTCACATCTGCTTGACCAACGCCGGCCAAAACGCCCTTCTGCCCATGGAAAAACTGCTCCTGGATCTGGACAACATTGTCACGGCCGCCCGGGATATCGCGGCGTCTCGGCGGGGGATAATCACCATTGCCGCCTTGCCATCGCTGTGCGCCGGGGTATTGCCTACTGTGCTGAAAAGGTTTCGCGACCGATTCCCAGGCGTCGAGGTCAGGCTTCGAGATGTCGTCGCTCAGCGGATTGAAACGCTGGTCATTGAGCGTGAGGTGGATTTTGGATTAGGGGTACAAGCGCGGCCCACACATGGGCTGGCCTTCAAGCCAATATTGGAAGACCGGCTTTGCCTGTTCACGCCAAAAGATCATCCGCTCGCGAAGCATCGCAGCGTGACCCTGGGCAACCTGGCCGTCTTTCCGATTGTCCTCACAGGCCGGGACAGCAGCGTACGTGACCTGGTTGAGCGGCTTTTCGCTGAAGAGCACTTGCCGTTGTCCGCCGGCCTGGAGGCCAACTACATGTCAACGGTGCTTGCGCTGGTCAGACAAGGACAGGGCATCACCCTGCTGCCAGAGTCGGCTGACGATGGACGGGGAGACCTGGTGAAAGTGGCGATTGATCATCCAGGTGTCGTGCGCCAGATTGGGATCATCACCCGGACGGAGCAGGTGATCGCGCCGCCTATCGTCGAGTTTCTTCAGACGCTCGACCGTGTGGAGACGGTGTCGGGGGGCTATGGCTTGTGAGGGGGCATCACGCCAAGGCGCTCAGGCATCTCGAACGTCAACGCCAGCGGCGTACGCACGCGCCAAGGTCCTCCACCATCAAAGCGGCAAGGGAGGCGGGAATATAGTAGTTTTGCGCGGATTTTGCGCAGGTACAAAAAAGCCGGTTGAGATAACCGGCTTTGGTGTCTGATTTGACTCAGGAATAAATGGTCGGGACGGAGTGATTCGAACACTCGACCCCTTGCACCCCATGCAGCGCCAATAGAGCCCATAAGTTATTGATACACAAAGGGAAGCACCCCAATTCTACGTGCAAATTATAGGTCATTTCAGCGTTTTGCAAACCATACAAATCAATAACTTAGCTTTGGGTTTTGATTGGCCGCGAAGCGTTGCCCCCCTCCCCAGGCCTCCTGGAGCAGGACACAACAAATAAATGGATAATGTTGTTATAGATCAATAGGTTAACTACATTTTATAGTCAATACTGAGCATCGATAACCGCTCAATTACCGCGGAATTAACGCCCAATAAAATCAGTGAGTTACGGTTGTGTTTTGGGGAGGTAAGCACACAGGATGAGGGAGGTTGTACGCACATCTCGTATTTCAAGAATGATCTATGCTCTGATGGCTTGGGATGGCCAGGCTAACCATAAGGAAGTTGAAATGGCTGATAATTTAAGCAATCGCGGACCGCAGGACAGAGCCCGGATTAACACCTCCGAGGCATGGGAGCTGAAATATTGGACGAATGAGTTCGGTGTGACAGAAGACCAGCTCAAAGCTGCAGTGAAGGCTGTCGGTCCAATGGTGGTAGACGTTCGTAAAAAGCTGGGCAAATGAGCCGTTGCATGCCCTACGGCGTGGCGCAGGGCATGCAACCCTACCGCAGCAATAATGCGACGGTGATTATTCGTGCCCACCGAGGTAACCGAAAATTTCTCCAACACCTCCAACCACCTTGAGTGTCTGTGGGCCGTCTATGCCGAGGTGATTCATTGACAGCCTAGCATTGGAATCGAGTTCGCCTTCCAGCACATAGACGGTTCTTCCCCCCTCACTGACACCGACTCTCTTGAATGGAAGTTCTTTGAGGGACCGCATTTTCTGGCCACGGTTAGGCATTCCCAACTCCTGATCGAATTTCACTGAGCATACCGCAGGGCGACGCCACGCTGTGTGGATTAGCTGGCGTGTTTAGTCCGGGGCATTTAAAGGCTTGCAGGGGGGTTGGCCCCCCGAATTGCCCCTGTAGGGCACTGATTTGGTACAAAAAGTGGTACGAGTATTCCGCGCATTACCCACCCCCCGGCGTCCTGTCAGCTTAGATTTCCCCCTCCTCCTCATCGTCTTCAACTGGTCCGAACTCAACGGCATGACCATAGGCCGCGTCAGCATGCTCTATCAGCTCCCGGCACTCATGAAGTGTGATCACGCCCAAGCGCTCAAGCACCTCGGCGTGGGTCTTCAGAGTGCCGATGTAATATTCCGGCGCCCTCAGACTCAAGTTCTTGTCTTCAAGGACTTCGTGCCAGATGCGCAGCTCATTGGGGTTGGTGCTTATGGCGGTGCCTCGAGTAGTCAGTGGTTTAAGAATTAGCCAGCAGCGCTGCCCTAGGCACTCAACACCGTAACGCCTGCCGGGACGTTTTAAACGGCGCCGGTGCCGTCGGCAATACCACTTAAATCCGCAATCGATGCTCAGTTAAACGACGCTTGGGATGGAGGTAGTTTCGTTATAGACGCAGGTATCCCAACCTATGATCTCGACGTTCGATCCGTGCTGAATAAACGGCCTTTCAGCCGAAGGCACATAGCCACCCACGCCACCAATGCTGTAGTGGCCGTTGGCATCGAGAACCACCTTGACCAATCCGCCGCCTGAACTAGTGACGATTATGTTACTGGTAGTGAACCGCTTGTCTGAGTTCCGATTGAAAGTACAGTTGGAAATCTTGACGGTCACTGGCAGCGAACTGATGTTGTCAATTTTTAGGTCTGCATCACCAGCATTGCCTTCAAAATATACAGTGTCTAAATGCAACGTCGCCAGACCATTGAGCCCGCTCAAGTTTAGAATTATACCGCCGTTACCGCTTACGCCTTGGGTTCCATTCTGTTCGACCTTGCCGCCGATGATCTTGTTGCCTGCCCCGAGAGTGTTCGCCACCAATCCGACTTGACTGTTTCCACTCCAGACTAAACTGTTGAACGTGTTTCCGTTCGGGAGAGTAAGGGCAGTGCTATTCAACATCATGCCGATGATGCCGTTTTTAAATGCTAGATTCGTGAAGACACTGCTTAGCACCCCATCCATTTCGCAGCCGACTGTTAGATATTCGGTTGCTATATCCTCAACTACTGTCCCGGCCTTGTTCAGCAAATATAGGCCAAATCCAAAATGCCCCTCGGGGTAAGGATGCCCCTGCGGATAAATCGAGAATCCACCAATCCTGTCTTGTGCGTGAATGCCTTGATTTACCGCTGTCGGGTCGGTTCCAGTCAGCTTGAACGCGATGTTTTGTCCGGTTGCCAGCTCAAAGATGGTATTTCCGGCCCCGTCGCCACGGAAATCCAGCCGACGCGATGGGTAAGTAACCTCGGGGAACACCCCAGAGTAATCCGCCACTACCGTCGCGCCCAGTCGATAAACCCCATTTTGCGCGCCTTGGGCACCGCCTGCAGTGAATGCATTCTGAATAAAAGGCGAGCTATCGGTTACGCCGTCAGCCTTGGCACCCCACTGCCGTATGTCGAGTTTCTTGGTGGTAGCTAACTTCCAGCGAGCTCCGTCTGTAGCCAGGATGACTGTGCTCCCATTGTCTAAGCTAGTTGTGTCCTCAGGATCAACGAAGTAGTGGCCTCCCCCACCATCACCCGGCGTGTAATAACCCAGGACCTGTGCACGTTGGTTTCTAGCTGACAGCAGAGATCTTAGTTCAACAATGCTGTTAACAACTCGCGAACTGTTGAATTTAAGGTATTCGTACAACTCGTCGCGTAACGATTCATCGCCGATGTCAGAAGTGCTTAGGGGTGAATTATTTGTTGGATCATTGTTGGCCATGGGTTTCCTTAGGGAAATACGCCCATCACGCGATGGGCTGAATAGTCAAAAGGGCTGCAGGAGCACTCACGTTGTTGTAAGGGTATCCGCGTTCATCCTAGCGTAACGCCGTGGATTGAAACGCCTTGCTGATGTCACTTCTGAAACCAACACTTAAGCGGCCCAACTGCAGCTACGGAAGATCCCTCCCTGCGTGGATGCCAAGTGTCAATCCGGCGCGGCAACGCTCACGATAGTGTAGAGCGCCATCTGCGGGGGCATGCACTCAGCTCTGACCCATGCGTTCTACAATCCGTTGGGGATTCTAAAATCGACAGCCCGTCAGATGACCTTCGTCATCCTATCTTACCTCGAATACTGTATATGCAAACAGTATTTTGGATCAAGTATTAGCGATGGAAACTTCCCAGAAGGACGAGGTGTTGGCCGACTGGTATCAACGGATCAACAACAAGCGGCAATGGCTCAACCCATTTGCCAACTATCGGTTCCTGCCGACCGCGTCGTGAGCCTTGATCACATCCACTGCTGGACGGTTCTCGATCAGTACGCCGCTCAAGCGCTGGCCAACCTCCGCCAGTTGGTCGGGGAACTCAGCCCATAAGTTGTTGCAGGCCGAATGGAAAAATGTCGATCTGAACCAGCAAACCTGGTTCCTCCCCAGCGAGAACGTCAAAGGCACCCGGGGCAAGAAGCAGGACCACCACATCTTCCTCTCCCCCTTCGCCCTGCATTTCTTTCAGGAACTCAAGACCCTGACAGGAGATTCCCAATGGTGCTTTCCGAACAAACAGAATGATGGGCATGTGGACGTGAAGGTGGCGAGTAAACAGGTCGGCGATCGCCAGGCCCGGTTCAAAAACAGCAAGGTCCTCTCCAGACGGCGTCACGACGACACCCTTGTTCTTGCCGACGGCCAGAACGGCGACTGGACGCCACATGATCTTCGTCGCACGGGCGCGACCATGATGCAGGCCTTGGGGGTCAGCCTGGACGTCATCGACCGCTGCCAAAACCATGTGTTGGCCGGGTCTCGGGTCAGGCGCCACTACCTGCATCACGACTATGCCGAAGAGAAGAAGTGTGCCTGGAAGCTGTTGGCGATCGACTTAGCGCTGTGCTGTCCTCCACATATGAACATCAACCGGCCGAGTCGCTGTTGTCATTTCGAACGCACGCGACAACGGGAACAATACTGCCTTCATAGATCTGAATCGGCGTTGTTACCTCGAAATCTCATCACTTCTTGAACAATATCGACTCTTTTTCTAGTTCAATTTCAATCTGGTATCGTCGGCAGATCAGTCAATAGCAGATGCTTACTGCATTCTTTTGGCGTGTTATACAACGGATATTCGTTTATGCTGCGTCGCACACTGGGGCATAGCGAACTCTGCCTTTGAAAATCAGCTTGGCGGCGCTGAGGGATGAGTACTTTTAATCGCTGGCATTCCAAGAACTGACTGCCAAGGGTTTAGCAAGCGCCGGCTTAGCCTCCCCCCGCCACTACTTCCCAAGGATCATCTGCTCGAGTGCGGATCGTTCAGCCGGTGACCGCCATCCCATCAAACCCCTTCTACGCGGCTCGCCCCATGGCGTCCGAGCCAGCACTTATAGATCTATTTTTTCACAGACATAACCGTTTATCCAGGCGATAAAAGCCGCGCTTGGCGGGTGATTGTTACTGGTGATAAACAGTCTTCTAGGGTCAGCCGTCCTGAACCCGCGTGGTCTTCTTCTCAGCCTCGTAAAAAATGGTCAGGTATTACGGATGAAATTTCTCGGCAGGCGATTGACACAAGAAAGAAAAAGGATGGGCTTAAGCCAGGCAGCAACCGCGGAGCTTGGAGGAGTTAGGCCCAATGCCCAAGCTCATTACGAGTCTGGCAAACGAAAGCCTGATGCGAACTATTTAGCATCGGTCTTTGAAGCTGGCATCGATATCAGCTATGTACTTACTGGCTACAGAGCAGATGGACCGCATTTAGAGGCTGTGCAAACAATCATGAATGAATTACACGACCAGCTCTGGAGTACGGCCAAAATGATGACTGAACTATCCCAGCTACTAAACCCATCCGATGGTCGTACTCCCCGAGACCACCTTATCGATTATATAAGATTTTTGGACAGGAATAATTTAATCTTTCCCTATGCCGTTATCGAGTGGGGAAGGATAACGACGAGCTCAAAGGAGTCTTACAACGAATCTGTTCCGCAAACTGGGATTTATCAAAATCGTATATCATATGCTAGTTCCAGAAACATCTATCAAGCTCAAATATAGGTCTCAGGCGCTACACTTTACCGAGGTGATCAACTCCGTATCCTTCATAGATCAATCGACCTTCGACGCAGTTGCGGCCTTTGGTTTTGGCGCAATAAAGCAGTCGATCTGTCTCCTCTAAGGAAGCTGTGCAGCCAGTTTTTCCAGGGGCGTTGACAGCCACTACGCCCGCGCTGACCGTTACATTGCCCATCGGGCTGGCTAAATGCTGTATAAGCGCGCCTACAATGGATAATCTGACTTTCTCAGCAACGCTCATAGCACCGGCCAAATCTGTATCTGGTAGCAGAATCACAAACTCTTCACCACCATACCTTGCCGCAAGATCACCAGCCCGATTGACACTGCTGCCAATAAGCCTTGCTACTTGCATCAAACAATCGTCGCCCTGCAGATGGCCGTAGTGGTCGTTGTATTGCTTGAACCAGTCAATATCCAACAAAATAATTGCGATGACTGAATTATTTCGGCTGGCTCGTCCCCACTCCTGATGCAAGGCGGCATCAAAGCAACGCCGATTGGCCAAATGCGTAAGACTGTCGGTCTGAGCGATGATCTCCAGTTCGGCTCTGGCGATGTTCAGTTCCCCTTCCGCCGTGATCACTTGCTGGATTTGCTTGTACAACAAGATTCCGAGCAAAGCCAAGGCCAGAATGATAATTCCAATCATGCCAATGGATCGATACGCGTATGCCCACCAAGGGGCGAATACATGTTGGCTGGATACCCCCGCAGCGGCGACGATAGGCAATCCGGAAACCCGTCGATACGCGTAGATCCTTTCCACGCCGTCCACAACAGACGTGATCACCGCCGTACCGCTATCACTGTTTGGCAGATAACGAGTGAAGATATCGCCTTTGGCCACATTGGTAGTCATCAGTGCAGTCAACGTAGGGCGTCGAGCGAGCAGATCACCATTGTTCAGCGCGAGGAAAATAACACCATTGTCGTCCACATCCATGCGTTCGAAGAACGTTTGAAAATACGCGACGGGCACAGTCGCCAAAGCCACACCTGCAAACGTACCGTCAGCAGCATTGATTCGTCTACTGATGGGGATGACCATGTCTCCCGTACTGCGGCTCTTCACGATGGAACCGACATGAGTGGATCCATCAGCATTCTCGCGATGATAACTGAAGTAAGCGCGGTCACTGTTGTTTATTGCGCCTCGGGAAAAGGAGTTGGCTACCCAGTTTCCTTGGGCATCGTAAAGGAAGAGCCCTTGAATCGCTGCCATGTTAGCCACGTTCTGAGCCATTAGCTTCGACAGCCGAGTTTGCTGCTCACCCGCAACGCCATCGTGCTCCACGCGCTCGACTAGATCCCGGAGCGTATTGTCGGCCTGCCGTACTGTATCGTGAGCTTGCTGTTCAGCGGCTCGGACAATGTTCGAAACCGAGATTTTGGCGGTGGCAACGCGCTCAAGTTTTGACTGGTTCATCTGCCAGGCTGTGGCCAGAATCAACGAGAGACATACCAGGGCAATGAAGCCTATCAGCGCCTTGGTGAGCGCTGAGGGCGAGAGCCTCGTTGACGTAAGGTAAAAAGACTTCATAAAGTAGTCATCAAATTGGCGGTAAAACGATCTATGCAGTTTCCGTACCCTGCAGCTAAATCCACCCGGAGTGCGGGCTAAATGGCTTGCTCCGTCTGCCCTCTCTGAAAGATGAACCGACGCACTCACCCACGTAACGAATGTGAGACAAATCAGTTGATGACCTGAGACCAGGCGGACGTCCATGGATGTCGGAGCCACTTATTAAACCCGGTGAGAAATATCTTAGTTGTGATGCGGCGCCCAGCTACGTACCGGCTGTCGTTCCCCACGCTCGGCGCGCGTCTGAGCTTCCATCCCAAAACCGCAGCCCTCTTGGCAGTGCGCCCTCCATGCAATGGTATTGCGAGTCATCTGACTACCCATCTCCGCATCGCCTAAATTTATATCGCATCACATGTAAAGAGCTTAACCCAACAACCGATAACAAGGGCATGGCCGCAATGTTAGTGGCCCTTCGAGCGCGCCCCATGACAGTCATTCGTAACCCGCAAATCGTACAAAGTAAGCTCTATGCTTTGCTGGTTTTTTACCTGTTCTCCATCTTCCTGCTGGCTGCTGCTTGGGAATTCAAGTTCGAGGCTGTGGCGATGCAGCTGTTGGACTTGCCTTATGAAGGCGATTTCGAAACCGCTGAACGCTGGCGATTCATCCTGACGTCCACTGGTTTTGCGATAATCGCGATGGTCGTGCCATTCATACTTTTGAAGCAGTTGGTAAACCGCCTGCATCTTAGCTATAGCAACCTTGTTGCGGCCCAGACGCATAGCGACTCGCTGGCTCGCCATGATCCTTTGTCTGGCCTGCTGAACCGACGGGTGTTCCACGAGCAATTGGTTTCGCGCTTGGAGCAGCGGGATGTGACCACAGCCGTCTTCCTGATCGACCTCGATAAGTTCAAAACTATTAATGACACACACGGCCACGCCGCTGGCGATAGCGCTATTTGCTCTGTCGCGGACATATTGCGAGAAGCGACTGCTGGATGGCATGCGGCGGTGGCGAGATTGGGGGGAGATGAGTTTGCTCTTGCTGTGACCGGCGATTTCGGCCGCCTTGAGTTAGCTACGCTAGCGGAGAACATTCTCACTGATATCGCCAGCGCGGTCACAGGTTTGCCAGGGGTAGCTTTCAGCGCAACGTTGGGTATTGCAGTGTCGCCCGTAGACGGTACGGCTGCCGAAACCTTGCTGCAGCGTGCCGACAGCGCGATGTACCGGGGGAAAAGTAGCGGTCGCGCTGTGTTTCATTTCTATGAGGCCAGCTTTGAGCGAGAGCAGCGCGAACAAATGCTCTTTGAGCAGGAACTACGGCAGGCCATTGAAGAGCGGCAAATCCAGCCGTTCTACCAGCCAATCGTTAGCCTTCCTGAACATCAACTGGTAGGGTTTGAGCTATTAGCCCGATGGATGCATCCCGAACGCGGCATTATTATGCCCCAAGATTTCATCCCACTGACCGAACAGTTAGGCCTGATCAAGCTGCTCACTGAAAGTCTCTTGCTCCAAGCCTTCACGGAAGCGCAACAGTGGCCGCGCACCATCATGCTAGCGGTCAACGTTACTTCATCGATGATCGAAAGCATCGACTTTCCTGATTGGCTGGAGCAACTCGCCAATAGGGGAAACTTTCCGCTAAACCATTTGGAGGTGGAGGTGACTGAAAATGCCTTGGTAGCGAATGTGGGCAGCGCCCGTTTGAATCTAGAGCGCCTGCGTGCGATGGGTGTTAGCGTAGCATTGGACGACTTCGGTACGGGTTATTCGGGCCTGTATCACTTGACGCAACTGGCGATTGATAAGATCAAGATTGACCGGGCTTTTTTTGACGAAACGCTGGATAACCAGAGCGAAATGGTCAAAGCCATTCTCGCTTTGGGCAGAAGCCTGCGCATGCAAATTACTGCGGAAGGCGTGGAGCATGAGCAATTGGCAGATTGGCTTGCCACACATGAATGCGATTTTGCGCAAGGCTATTTGTTTGGGCGTCCACTACCGTTAGCACAGGTCGCAGCGCTTATGGAGACTGATCTCGCTTCTGGTCCCTTAAGAGCGCTTGAAGTGCGTGTGGACCCGGCTACTGGCTTAGCTGGCGGGTGATATCCCCCAGCTGCTTCAACAATGGACATCAATGGGCGGCCAGATAAATCAACTTGCGCGAGACAGATAACGGATTACGCAGTCGAGAGGTAAATCAAAACCCACAATAGACTTTTAGAACATTCCTACCAAAGCAGATCTGCGAATATTCAGCCAGCGTCAGTAATGCATGTCATTAAATATAACTGCTCGATACGCCTCAGAAGCCTTCGCGCAAGTCGTATCAGGAGAAGCTATGAGCCACCTGCCATCACATCGTCATCCAGCGTTACCGCCTGACGTGTACCATACCTGGCTGGACCGGTTGCGCGCCATCCGTGAGGCCACTCTAATGTCTCAAGCGCATTTGGAGTCTGCTAGAGGTGAGGGATTTGTCCTAGCCTTGAGCCGAGCCCAAATAATCGATAACCGTGATACTCAAAAGATGCATACAGACTTGCTGCTAGCGTTAACGGAAGCAGAGAGCACCTTTGACGTTTTCCCGGTGGCCGTCATAGAAACACTTAAAGGAGTGTGAAGCATTAGCGATGATTTTGCTTCAACAAGCCATTTAGGATCGCGAGCCGTTCCAAAAGATATAGGCGGACTTCGGAGCTCCAGGGATATGCAGCACCGCAACCGTCCGGCCAAGTCATCTACCCAGCCCCGCAAAGCCAAGACATGGTGTGCACTTAAATTTAAGTGGGCACCAGTTCTAGCCTTTTAAGCGGGTATTTCATGCAGCCCACACGCCGTTCCTATTCCAAGTCCTTCAAGGCCCAGGTCATTCAAGAGTGTGCACAGCCCGGCGCTTCGATTGCCAGCGTCGCGCTCGACCATAGCCTCAACGCAAACCTCGTCCACAAGTGGATTCGGCTGCAAGTGCAGAAAAGCCCGGCGCTCCCACCTGCATTTATTCCGTTAGCCATGCCGCTGGCCGGGGCAATCTCCCATCCAGCATCATCGAATATCTGCGTTGAAATACAGCACCCGCGCGGCACCATCAAAGTGAACTGGCCAACTGAAAGTGCGGCCGCCTGTGCGACTTTTCTTCGAGATCTGCTGCGATGATCCGCATCGACTCCATCTGGCTCGCCACCGAGCCGATGGACATGCGCGCCGGTACCGAAACGTCGTTAGCCAAGGTGATTGCAGTGTTTGGTGCGGCGCAGCCGCACTGCGCTTATCTGTTCGCCAACCGCCGAGCCAATCGGATGAAAGTTCTGGTGCATGACGGCTTCGGAATATGGCTGGCGGCGCGCCGGTTGAACCAAGGCAAGTTCCACTGGCGTGGCATTCGCCATGATTCTGAGATGGAACTGGATGCCGAGCAACTTCAAGCCTTGGTGCTGGGTCTGCCATGGCAGCGCGCAGGTTCTGGAGGTTCGATCACACTGCTTTAACGGCTGCCATTAGCCTATCAGTCTATCGCCGCCAATTGCCTGCTCTGGCAAAATCGGCCCCATGACTTCGCTACCCAATCTTGATCACTTGACCCCTGAACAACTGCGCGCCTTGGCCGCGCAGTTGATGCAGCGTGTCGAGACGCTCGACCACCAAGTCGACACGCTGGGCAAGATGGTCGAAACGATGGGCAAGAAAATCAACCGTGATCAAACGGTTATTGAGAAGCTGACCCACGAGATCGCCCAACTCAAGCGTTTGAAATTTGCCAAGCGCAGCGAGCAGATGAATCCTGAGCAGGCTAGCCTGCTCGATGACCTGATCGATACCGATATCGCGGCAATTGAAGCAGAGCTTCAAGGCTTGCAGGCAGTGATAGCTCTGACCGAGAAAAAGCAAAAACCCAAGCGCACTGCTTTGCCGCTAGAGTTTCCACGCACTTTGATCCATCACGAACCGGACAACACTCACTGTCCATGCGGTTGTGCACTCAAACGCATCGGTGAAGACGTCAGCGAGAAGCTTGATTACACGCCTGGCGTGTTCACCGTCGAGCGTCACGTGCGTGGCAAATGGGTCTGCGATGACTGTGAAACCCTCATTCAGGCACCGGTTCCAGCTCAGGTCATCGACAAGGGCATCCCGACCGCTGGGCTGCTGGCCCACGTCATGATCCAAGTTCGCTGACCATTTGCCGCTTTACCGTCAGGAGTCGATCTTCGGTCGAGCGGGCTTGGCGATTCCACGTTCAACCTTGGCTCAATGGGTGGGCATGACCGGCGTGCAGTTGCAGCCGCTGGTCGATGCACTGCGCGAAGTAGTGCTTGGGCAACAAGTCATCCACGCAGATGAAACACCGGTGCAGATGCTCATGCCGGGAACAAAGAAAACTCACCGTTCCTATGTGTGGGACTACGCCACCAGCCAGTTCTCGGACTTGGCAGCGGTGGTTTATGACTTCAGCCCCAGCCGTGCCGGAGAGCATGCTCGCAACTTCCTGCAAGGCTGGAGGGGCAAGCTGGTCGGTGACGATTTTGGCGGTTACAAAGCCAGTTTCGAACTCGGTGTGACCGAAATCGGCTGGGGCCCATGCACGGCGCAAGTTTTTCGAACTGCACGCAACGAATAAAAGCACGCTCGCCGAGCAAGCCCTGCGCTATATCCAGTTGTTATACGAAATCGAGAGCGAAGTGCGCGATCTGGAACCGGATTTACGGCGCCGAATACGGCAAGAAAAAGCCGTCCCAGTGATGAATATGCTGCATGCCTGGATGATCGCCCAGCGTGACCTCGTGCCAGAAGGCTTGGCCATCAGCAGAGCACTCGATTACAGCCTGAAACGCTGGGCAGCGCTGTCGCGCTACCTTGATGAAGGAGCCGTACCCATAGATAACAACTGGTGTGAGAACCAGGTCCGCCCTTGGGCTCTTGGACGTAAAAACTGGCTCTTCGCAGGGTCGCTACGAAGCGGAAAACGTGCGGCAGCGATCATGAGTTTGATCCAGTCTGCGCGGCTAAATGGGCATGATCCATATGCTTACTTGAAAGATGTATTCACACGCCTGCCGACGCAGCGGGCGAATGAAATTACGGAGCTGCTTCCGCATAAGTGGTTGCCGATTTAACTACGCAAGGCGTGATGGCCGGAAGTAGCTGGTGCCGATAAGCGGCCTAATTAATGAGGTACACCGAAGGTGCCTGACCCAATACTCTGCGAAACATGGTCGCGAACGCAGCGGGGCTTTCATAACCCATTTCTAGCGCCACGGTGGTCACACTGTGCCCGTCGGCCAGTCGTGAAAGGGCCACAACGACGCATGCTCGTTGACGCCATTGCCCAAAGCTAAGGCCGGTTTGCTCCCGAAAAAGACGAGTGAATGTCCGCACACTTATGAATAATGAATCAGCCAATTGTTGGGGAGACAGGTTTATATCCGGCGTCATCAGGAAGGTTTTACAGTGTGTCAGCAACCGCCCATGTGTGGGCATAGGGATGTGCAAAGGAATTTCGTTTGCACGTTGTATTTCGTGCAAAAGAAGACTGATCAGCACGCCATCTCGACCCTCCTCTTCGTACTCCCAAGGCAAGTCCACGGCCTCTTGAAGCAGATGGCGCATTAATGCGCTCACCTCGATCACTTGGCATTGCTCTGGTTTGATTGGTGATTCTTTGGGCTCGATGTACAAACTGTGAGTCCTTACGCCAAGAAAGAGTACTTCGTGGGGTACCTGCGGCGGTATCCACACCGCGCGTTGGGGTGGCACTACCCAGGTGCCAAGGCTAGTCGTTACCTGCATGACACCTTTCGATCCATAGAGCAATTGAGAGCGCCGATGGCTGTGCATCGGTAGGCGATGCCCATGCTCATAGTCTGTGGTAATAGCCACAACGTTACGAGGGGTGGAATCCAGAGTGGCGATGGAAGCATTGTGCATCGTGATGATCCAAGAGGCTTTGGCCGGAACGAAAACACGGTTGGCTTGTTCGCTAAGGTCGTCCAGGCGCCGCATCACTAAGATGCCTGCTCACTAAACATTGAGCAATGGAAGATACTGGATGAGCCTTTTGATCCTCGCAGCCTTTGGCTGCTTGACTGGAGTGACCACTGTGCTGTTCGGGTTCGGCGGCGGCTTTGTGGTCGTGCCGCTCGTATATCACGTTTTGATTGCCGGTCACGCTCCGGGCCAGCCCGGTTATAATTCTGCGATGCAAATCGCGGTGGCTACTTCAACCGCTGTTATGGTGATCAGCGCATCGATGGCAACGTTCAAACAGCATCGGGCTGCAAAACTTGTTCGGGGCTATATCTGGCCGCTGGCAGGTTACATCGCACTTGGTTCGGTGGCTGGAGCAGTGCTAGCCAGTGCAATGAGCAGTAACGGTGTCCGGATAGCGTTCATGGTTTACCTGGGGCTGACCATCGCGGACTGCCTGCTTCGCGAGGGTTTTTTACAGAGCGCAAGTCAAATCAAAAGGACTGTGCGTGCGATACCTATCAAAGGCGTCACCATCGGAACGGTTGCTACCCTGCTGGGCGTAGGGGGCAGCGTTATGACCGTGCCGCTAATGCGCAGAGCCGGTTTGAGTATGGCTCAATCATCGGCACTGGCGAATCCGTTGAGCATGCCAGTAGCGCTAGTAGGATCGCTGATGTACGCAGTTACCGGGCAAATCGAAATGGAGGGAATTAACAACGGTTTTCTAGGTTACATCTATCTCCCCGCATTTGGTTTATTAACCGTCGGTTCGATAATCGGTGTTCGCCTGACCATACCTTTTGCAGGGAGGATCCCGGACAAGCTGCATGCACACATTTACGTTGCGCTGCTCATACTTGTCTTGTTAGCGCTTGTTATCAAATAGCTAACGGCTAGACAAGGCTGGCTTGCGGCACAGGCAAGATGAATTGGCCGGGCGTTTACACTTGAGGAGCTTGGGATAAGTGGTGCGCTGGCGCATGGTGATCCTAGCGATAAGGGCTATGGTGTCCACTTTAGGTGGACACCATCACCTTAAACGATGGCATCAGGAGGTGTGTTGCCCGGACGGTTACGCTGAAATGCAAAATGTAATGGTCAGTTCGCATGTTTTCTCCGGGCAAAAAAATCCTGCTCAACGGCGGGGTGTGGTTTGTGATGAAGTCGGGCGGAGACGGCTGGCCAGTCGATCGTGGTCGGCGTGCCTGTCTGATCGGTGACCCGACTTAGCGCGACGCGGTATTTCTTCCAAACTATGAGCAGCGCAATGTATTCGTCGACCATCTAATTAACTGCGATGGTGTCAGCGGCAAAGCAACCAGGGAGTCTTCAAGCTCGCGCCGCCTGATCTACTAGGCGTACGGATCCCTGTCACCTGCCGGCGCTCGCCGAGAGGATTCACCGCTGGAGCTAAATGCACGCTGGTCGGAAATAACGAATTAAGCCGCACGGTCCGAATCCTTAGCTAATACAGACAAAGGAGCAGCTGATATGGATACCAATGAGAGATTGACCGTCTGGACAAATCGCTGGGCTTTGACCGATGGAATGGTGGTGTGCAAGTTCTGCAAAAACTCACAATTTATGACAGAGGCGGATCATTCCTTTCTGCATGCAGCGAGGTGTACAGCCAGTAGCAACACAGACCCAAATCCATGGATAGAGCTTCATGACGCTTTAGACTATGAAAGGGGTTAGCGATGTAGTGCTCGGCGTCCTTTTTGAAAAGAAATGATGCCATGCGCCAATATCTGCTTCACTCATAAAGTTCTGTGAGCGCCTTCCGCACCGAGGGGTTCGAAGTACGCTACCTTCGGTTTAACGCTCCTGGTGCATGTGAAGGAATCATTTATGAGTGACGATCGCACAAACGATTATAGGTCGCCTGAATCCATCCTCAGCGCCATCGATACGCTGAATTTGCCTGCCCATGTAGCTGGCGAAGCAGCACTGTGCATGCACCAAATCCAGACGTCGACGTCCCTTCTAGACTTGGCTCTCTCATTGGCATACAGCACAGGCCTGGTGCGTGGACTGGGATTTGCTGGCGCCATTGGGGCTGTACAAGAGCAAGGTCTAAGCGCCCTCTTCAAAGCCGCGCATAGCGCCAGGGTCAACGATTTACGAAACGCATAACAAGCTGGGCATTACCTAACAGGCCCGCCGGGAAACGGGCGTTAAAGCATGCCGAAGGACGGACTTTCCGACCGAACCCGACTCTCGCCCAAAGCTTATGCCGAATGGCGGAAATGCTTGAGTGATTTAAGTGAAGCCAACTGCTCAGATCTGTTGCGCTATGAATCAGCCAAAGCCGAGGGCTTTGTGATCAGGCTACATAGTGGCCAGACGATTGATACCGTGCACTGCCATGCAATGTTCGCAGAGCTGCTGCGGGTGTGGATTGCCACCCGAGACTGCCTCGAGAGAAACCTGAGTGTTACTCCACGCAGATAATTATAAAGGAGTGTAAAGGCATGATTGATGAAGGGTACACACACCGTTCCATAGAGGGCGAGGGTTCCGGAAATTCGCATATCCCCTGGGTCAACCTAACGATGAAAGACTGGGCGTCACGTTGGGTAATCCTCGGCAATGGTCAGGCTGGTTGCGTGGCGTGCGGTGCTTCGCAGCGGGCAGGTGATGCTTCGCAACCCTTCGTACATGTCGAAGGGTGCATCAACCAACGCGAGCTTTTACAGCAGCCTTGGGCAACCTTGCGCGAACAACTGCGCCAACTGCCGCGCGAGGTCCCGACCTAAATGACCTATTTTAGCTACCGCGGCCCGGCACACGTGGTGCTTTACCGGAGCGATACGTTCACCGAGTTGCCTTCTGTCGAGGTGCTTTTTGCTCATACTCACACCTGGGCCAGACACTTATCATTGTTTACGAGCCAGATGAACGCATGGCGATCACACGTGTACGCGTAACTCTGCCTGACGGCACCGTCGCGGAAGGCCCGGTGACCTACACCCAGGCATTTGTTTCGATATTTCAAGAGCCTAATCTTTACTCCCCAGAGCGCAGGGAGACAATACGCGTCATGACTGATATTTCCTTGGCCAGCGTTTCCGCGTCTGGAGTCGATACTCCCCGCGCTGTTGGTGGTCATGACCTTTCTCCGGGCAACGAAATCTCGCTCGATGACGGGTTGTGGTGTAGCAATACGATCAGGCGGGAGAGGCCGGCCAATTAATGGTGCTAGGGGAGCCTGGCTGGTCTGTGACTCGATTCAAGGCCACGCGTTACTTCTTCCGAGCCTTTAGCAGAGCGATGTCGTCGTCGGTTGCTTCGTTGACGTCGACGGTGTCTTGCAGTGGAGCTACCACGAAATCCGCAATGGCGGCCGTGTCTACTCCTCGATGGCTGCTGTTGTCGGATCGACTGGGGACGGGCTTGGCTCCGGCCATCGGTGGCATCTCAAACGGTGGTAGCTCCTCAATGCAGCTGGCGCTCCTTGATGCTGACGGTTCTCGAGGATTGGCCCAAGGATTGCTTATACATGTCAGGAACCCAAAAAAGGTTGAAAAACAGGCGCATTGTATTCGCAGCAGCAACCGCTGTCGGGGTCAGCATGCCGAGGAGAAAGCGTGAGATTCAACGAGTTTGACCAACTGTCCCAAGACTACAAATTACTTTCAAATCAGCTGGCGGCAATGAAAGCAGGAACTACATGCGATGACCCTGCGCTGCTGGAAGCGCTGATGGAGCTATCTGAAGCCACCCGTAACCTCAAAGCTAGGCTGGAGGATCTTAGGCGCGCCCAGGTTCGCCAGAAGACTACGCCAAAAAACAAGCCTGCTCTTCGACTCGTAAAGTGAGCGGTAGTCATCCAGTCATTTACCCCTGCTGCGATGCATCTAAGCGTCAACCTGATCGGCGCAGGTGTTTAACAACTTAACCGTTTGATCGTTAAGCTCCCACACGTCGGTGTTGTCACGCAGATCGGTGTCGTCTGTATTGAACCGCTCGCACGGGATTAACTCAGGGGCCTCCAATCTTATTGCCGTCGTGTTAGTTACCACGGACGGCGTTGCCGCGCAGGCCGTCAGGAAGAGGCTGAGCAGCCCAATCAGGAACAGGTTTTGCTATTGCGCTTGAGGTCATCGAAGTCCGTCCTAGCCTTCTTGGCCTTGTCTTTGCTGGCCTCGATTCGCTTATTCAGGTCGGCGGTGTAGGCAACATTGCGAGTAGCCTCGGCTTTCAGCGTGGTGACGGTCGCCTGGCTTTCCTCGTTGGCATTCACGGCGACTTGCTTTGCGTCGCGCTCAACGTTGAGCTTCCCTTCCAGGCTGACCACGTGGGTCTGCTGGATAGCAATGAGCAGCGACATGACGATGCCGACGACCACAGCTACAGCAACGATGCGAAGCGTCGAAGCGGCGTTAGAGACGGCGACAACATGTCCTAGGCTCATACCGAAGCCGCCTTACGTCCGAGGAACCGGATGATGAGTTCCCTGATTGCGGTCACTCCGATAAAGCCGATGGTGCCGCCAGATTTAATAGAGATACTCGATGGCCATAACGTCCATTCAATGACGCTGCTGGCAGAAAGGCTCAACGCGCCGCAAATGAGCGCCTCGAATACGATCCGCCACTTTTTCGTTGGCCCCGTACAGCACACGGAGCAGCGAAATGGTTGCGGCCACGATCGCCCCTTGCCACAGCCCAGAAGTCGGGATTTGTCTTAGGCATTTGGGACACCCGACTGTCCTCCGATGAGAGGAGCTAAATTACAAAGAGCTGGCGTAAATGACCAAATAAGGAAGCGAAATCCAATCGGCTTTGCAATTTGGACCAATGGGAGTCGCGCAGCCTAAAACGAAAAAGCCTCAGCGAGTACCGAGGCTTAGAACGAAACGAAAACAGGTAGGAGCTTGAACCAATTTACTTGTCATGGTGACGTGGCTGGATGTCAGAGAGGAGATTTATATTTACGGACTAGTTCATGCAAACAGGTTCACACGTATAGCCTTTAGCAACCGAAAAAAAAGATACGCTGACAGCCAGTAGCCGACGGACGTCCCTGCCCTACTTCTCACTGTGGCTAACGAATTGGCTCACGGCCAAAACCACCGTTTTAGCTGCGGCTTGTATATCCTGCATTACGTTACCAACACCGTTTGCTAATAATAGGGCCTCTCCGGCTTGATCCTTACTGTGCACAACCAAGGCAACTGCTTTAGATGCGAGTTCCTGATTTTGGTTTACAACACCTACGATTTCCTGCGTGGCTTTAGTGGTACGAGACGCTAACTGCCTGACTTCGTCGGCAACGACAGCAAACCCTCGACCCTGTTCGCCTGCTCGTGCGGCTTCTATTGCGGCATTGAGAGCCAGAAGATTTGTTTGATCTGCAATGCTTCCAATCGTTTTGACAATTGTGCCAATGATCTGGCTCTGTTGGTCGAGTGCAGTGATGCCATCTGTTGCCCCCTCCATCGAGCTGGAGAGCTTTCGCAGAACGTCAAGCGTTTGCTCAATGACGCTTCGACCTTGCTCGGCGCTCGTATCAGTCTGGACAGAAGTGCTATAGGCCATTTCAGCAGCATCCGCAACTGCTAACTCACGATTAACCTGGTCTGTGATTAAAGTTGCTAGCTTAACCACCTTATATAGCTTGCCCTGAGCGTCGGTGATCGGGTTATAGGACGCTTCTAGCCAAACATTCCGCCCGTATTTATCTACCCGAAGGAAACGTTCAACCACAAACTCACCGCGCCGCAGACGGCTCCAAAATTCCGAGTAGCTTTCGGATGAAGTCTCCGCACTCGTGCAAAATATTCGGTGATGCTGACCTACAATTTCTTGGAGCTTGTAGCCCATTGCATCTAGGAAGTTTTGGTTTGCCTTCAACACCTTTCCGTCCAGAGAAAACTCGATGACTGCAGTGGAACGCAAAAGGGCAGTTACAAGAGCCTCGTTCTCCCTAGAGGCCTCAATTGTTCTCGTTAGGTTGCTAGAATAAATGGCAACCTGCTGAACTTTACCGAACTCATCTTTCAGAGGAACAACCATCGAGCGAAGCCAGACCTGAGCGCCATTTTGGCCGACTAACCTCAGTGTACCGCTGTAGTGCACACCTTCCTTAAAGGCCTTGACCGCTCGCTGCTGGTGAGGGTCAGAACTGAGCTCGTTTGGCAGCAGAGATTCAAAACTACGTCCGACAACACTCTCGTCGCGGTAACCGAGCTCGGCGTGAAACAGTTCGTTAACCGACTTTACAGTCCCATCAGGGTTAAGAACCAACGCAATCATTTCTAAGTCCAGCGTTTCTCTGACCTGCTCCAGAGCGGCAAGCCGACGCCTAAGCTCCTGATTTTCTGCCTTAATGCGCGAATTGAACATGGTTGCGGCGTCCACACTGGAGAGTTGTATCATTTCATCGACCGGGTCCAGGCAGCCTTGAGCTGTGGCATGAAATAAAAGTGATCACTACATGACAAAATACGTCCTCTGGATAATGGACAGATGCTTTAAGGGCTCCGGACACGGTAACCCGGCGCACTGGCCGGGCTATGAAGTGGTGTGCGCCGGTGGCAACTTGCGCAACATGGGAAATCCATCTGCATTTATCATTAAATGCAAGAGATTATGTTGCCCTTTAGTAATTCTATAAGTGAATCACCTGCCAAGGTAGCGATTGGCCTGTGTATCCATTTTCTAATAGTGGCCTTCAGCAAATCCCAAGTCGGCTTCCACTCCCGATTCCAATTATTAGGATCGACCACCAGTCCGTAAAAGGCCTTCATCTCGTCGGCCACCCGTGCCGGTCGCAAGTCGGATACGCCGATGACCTCGCATTTGAATGACTGCATCGCAGCTGTTACCTGTCCCACCATTTGGAAAACGTCATCGAGCATTGCTACTCGGAGATTCGCAAGAGCGCGATCCAATCACATGGTCGAGTCAGGCTGGATCGCTATACTCGACACCCCTGTCGCTCGATAGCGAATAGGCGTATTGAATTTTCAACGCCGTCGGTGCATGGAACCAGAGGAAAGCGGCGTGAGGCGAATCATCAAGCCGCCGCAACAGCGCAAGAGAGCACCCCAACATCTCCACACCAACTGATACAGCCGAGTTCCTCGAGGAGCTTAATAGCGGCACTTTCGCCAGCCAGGTCGGCCAAGTCCTGAGAAGTAGCAGCCGGCGTCGTTGACCACGGCAAGCCGGGAAGCTGATCATCACTTTGGCCCCAAGCCATGTTGGCGACGGCCAGATGGTGAAGATCAAGCACAAGCCGACTACAAGCCGACCAACCGCGGTACACGCAGCGAGAACCAGCCTCGATACGCCGATGCGCGTCGGCACCGGCGGCAAGATTTCGCTGTTGCAGGTAAAACAGGATCAGCTGTTCAGTCGTGACGAAGCACCGATCAAGCTCCGCACGTGATTCACCGTTGCACCTCCCTTCCCCTAGAGACTTTGAAAATGTCCCTGAGCAAAGAAGCAATTCAACTCATCACCGACCACACTCGAGCCGACCGGCAAGCCGCTGGCCACTCCCGTGCCCACGGTGGTGCTTGCGCAAAGCGCTCGCGTAATCGACCTTGAGAAGTACCAGGCGCTGTGCAGTCGCTTTCGCGGCACCTACTCCACCCACTCGCTGGCCGACTTCGGAATCTATGTGAATGACCCCGCCACCGACGCCGCACGCGGCTTCAGCAATCAGGACGACATGAGCTGCGTGCTGCTCTTCAACCTAGGCGACACCGCGACACCAGGCCACGCCGATGACCGCGCAGTGCTGAAGGTGAAGGCTTCTGCCGTTACACGGCAGCACAAGCAATCCGTGGCAGGGCACTTTCGCAGAAAGACTTGAGCGACTGGATTGAAGACTGGCATCAGTATCTGAACCTGGTTGACGACGCAGGCGTTGCCATCCCGGTCGCCAAAGCGATCGCCGCGGTCCGTACGATCCCCATCAAGGCTTCCAGCGAGTCGGAAACAACGGTGGGCGATACCAGCTCCAGCCGCAGTACGATGGACCCAATTGAAGCGCGCAGCAAAGAAACGCTGCCAGCTATGCTCCAGCTCCACATCATTCCCTTCGAGGGTTTGACCGAGCAGCGCGTCAGCTTGCGCATCTCGGTGATCACTAGCGGCTCTGTGCGGGTGCTGACGTCACGGTGGGTTGGCGAAGAAGTTCAGCGCGAGGAAATAGCGCACGGGTTCAAAGCGGTATTGGACGTGAAGATCGGCACAGCGGCAAAGGCGCCGGGGCAGATTGCTGGCGGAAAAACCGGACTGTAGCAGCGGATGGTGGAATTATCATGTGCCGCGCGACGTAGCAGGAGGCGCTAGCCTAGAGTTCTTCTGTTGCACCTCAGCAACTACTGCTTCCCCCAGTGCCAAAATGTCAATTACACGATATTCAACAAATCATTTTCTAACGTATCCAGTGTGGGCCTTGTCAACAGCGGCGCAGGGGCACCGGCGGGGGCCGATAAGCCGACACGGTTATGCCAGACCGTCGCCATCCCGACCTTCTGGGTGCCGAACAGGTCGTAAGCGGAACCCGCGACGAACACTGCATTTTCCGGAGCGATCTCCAAGGACTCCAATGCTAACCGATAAGGTGCAGGATCTGGTTTGTAAAACCCAGCCTTCTCTGAAGTAATGACGACGTCAAAAGGGACGCCCAGCAGGTCCGCAGCAATTAAGCCTAACTTCTCCGAGCAGTTGGTCACGACCCCAAGTTTGTAGTTAGGCTTGAGTGAAGCCAATACAGCTTTAGCTTCAGGCCATGGCTGTAGCTCGCTCCAGCGCTCCTCAAGCTGAGCAGCCGCTTGTCTGCCTAGCCCCACTTCAATGGCAGCTTCTTCCACCAAAGTCTCATAGGGACGGTAGCTTCCGCACCCGTAGGTAGCCTTCAGGTAGGCCATTCGCCAAGTCCGCCCCATTTGCTCTGATCCGGCAACTGAGTTCCACAGCGTCCAGGAATCGAGCAATGCGGTTAGCAGATCAAATAATACGAGTTCAACTGAAGCGGAATGTTGCCCATTAGTTGAGTTTGAAGACATATTTGAAGTCATTACAGCGTTTCCTGTTTAAGGTGAGGAAGTTCAGCAACAGCGGTGATTTCCACCAATGCGCCATAGTGGAGTTGACCGCATGGGATAATTGCCCGTGCAGGTCGATGCGCACCCATCATTTTCGCGTAGTGGGCATTTACAATCGGCCACTGCTCTACATCCGTGATGAAGATTTGTACATTCACCAGATTCGCCAAGCTTGCATGGGCAGCCAAGAGCACCGCTTCGACATTTGCCATAGCCTGCAAAAATTGAGCGTCGACACCCTCGGCGAACGTACCTGTGGCTGGGTTAAACGGCAGTTGCCCAGAAACGAACAACAAGCCACCGGTAACTACACCTTGCGAGTAATGCCCACCCGGCGCGGCCAACTTTTGTGAGGTGATGAGTTCCACCAAGCTTCTCCAGTCATTAGCTGTACGAGGATTCGGCGCGTCCGCCGTTGAGCGATTCCATGGGCTGCGCAGGAGGTATGACAAGGACGTCACTCTGCCCTTCCCATTTTGATACCGACGCTGTTGCAATACAGTTGCCCAACACATTGATGACCGTGCGACCCATGTCGAAAAATGGGTCGATCGCCAGCAGTAACAAAAGGCCCGATGCCGGCAATCCTAGCGACGGCAAGGATGCAGCGACAACCACGAGGGAGGCGCGAGGGACACCTGCCATGCCTTTACTGGTCAATAACATCACCAGCAGAACACCGACCTGCTGGGCAAACGTCATCTCGATATGAAACGCTTGGGCGATGAAAATGACTGCAAATGCCTGATAGAGCATTGCTCCGTCCAAATTGAAGGAGTAACCCAGCGGCAGTACGAACCCAGACACTCGACGCGGGACACCAAAGCGTTGCAATTGCTCGATGGTTTTAGGAAAAGTAGCCTCACTGCTCGACGTTGAAAAACCAATCAGCAACGGGTCGCGGATAAGCCTCAGTAACACGTAGATACGGGTCCCAAAATGATGCGGCCGGCGCCGATCAACAGTAGGCCTAGTAGAATCAAAGCCAGGTAATATCCACCCAACAATTTCCCGTAGGTCACCAGAACGCCCAAACCTCGGACAGTGATAATCGAACATAACGCGGCGCCTACGCCTAGAGGTGCGAGCCACATGATGTAGCCCGTAAGCTTCAGCATGATGTCGAAGATCGCATCCGTCAGTTCCAGGACCCGGGTCTTTAATGGCCCGCCAACCGCCGCTGTGGCGATGCCAAACAACATTGCAAACACTACTATCTGCAAGATGTCGTTGCTGGCCATGGCGCTGATCACGCTTTGGGGAACGATATTGGTTATGAACGCCTTGAGATTGAAGGGCGCAACATTGATCCCCAAGGTTTCGCCGGTACCAGGCAAATGGGCCGCCATCTCGCCGCCCAAGTCGAGAAAGTTGCAGGCCATAATACCAATGAGCAGCGAGATCACGGAGGCGGTAAAAAACCACGCCAATGAGCGCAGCCCCATTCGGCCAATTGCTTTAGTGTCTTGCATGTTGGCAATACCTGACACCAGACCGCAAAAGATCAGCGGCGCAATAATCATCTTGATCGCGCGCAAAAATATCTCGGTAAATATGGACAGGTACTGTGATACCACCATCTGTGCATTGGACTCGCTTAATACCGGATGCAAGCAGGCGCCGACAGCGGCCCCCAGGATCATTCCAATCAAGATCCAAACGGAAAGGTTCTTCATCATTAGCGGTACGCCTTTACTCTTATGTGATTAATAGGCGGCAGTTAAAGCAACAAACACGAAAACGATATTTACCAGCCCGCGATGCGTGGCCAGTAACCCAGGCGGCGTCCCTGGGTCAGGACGTGATAACCGTTATGCTGCGCAGAAGTGGCACAGGCATGGTTGGGTAGAATCCGCAGCTGCGTCCCTACGGAAAGCTCTTTAGCCGCTTCGATATCGCCGGAGCGTGATGAGATGATGCCGTGCTCTTGATTGGCCGCCGTGACGATCAGGTCGCCAACGGGCTCGCCGTGGATGTCGCAAACAATGCCGTATCCCTGATCCACACGCTGCTTGGCGGTACCTCGGTCGCGGGAAAGCGCCATCCACCCAGCATCGACGATGGTCCAGCCTTTTTCAGGCTGATGGCCGATGACAGTGGTGAGCACCGACACCGCGATGTCTTGCACCCGGCACACATCCAGGCCCGCCATTACCAGATCGAAGAAGGCAAAGACACCAGCCCGAATCTCGGTGACGCCTGAAAGATCCTCAGTGAACAGCGCTGTGGGTGTGGAACCTACACTGATGATCGACAGTTCGAATCCAGCGTTGCTGAGCAGTTGCGCAGCATCAACGACTGCCGCGCGCTCCTGACGGGCATAAGCCTGGATCTCACTGATGGAGTGGCTGTCGTAAGAGTTGCCGGCGTGAGTCATGACCCCGCTGACCTTCACGCCATTGCCGCGCAAGACGCCAGCGATCTCCACCAACAGGTGCGACTGCGGCGCAATACCTGAACGATGGCCGTCACAGTCGACTTCCAGCAGAACCTCAAATCGTTGCGCGCTGCTCTTGGCGAAATCCGCCAACAGGCGAGCGCTCTCAAGATTATCCAACACCAACTTCAAGGCAGCGCCCTGTTCGAGCAGCCGTTCGGCATGGCCAAATTTATTCGGGGCGATGCCGACGCCATAAAGAATGTCGGTAAATCCAGCGGCAAAAAAGAAGTCCGCCTCACGCAGGGTCGACACTGTGATCGGCCCTCGCCCCCCCTCAAAAAGGCGCTCAGTCACTTCAAGGGATTTGTTGGTTTTAACGTGAGGCCGCAGTTTCACATTGAATGGCGCCAGCTTTTCACGCATTCGCAGGATGTTGGCATCCAACCGATCTACGTCCAGTAACAGCGCGGGGGTTTCCAGTAATTCTGCCATGTGTTCTCTCCGGTAATGGCGCTATTCTAAGCCCTCAAAACCGCCGTGAACTTTAGACTCACTCACTCTATGATTCAGTAATTCTTAATGACTGATGCCTTTGAAATTCGCTTCCTGCTCGTGATTCGTGAAAGCAAAAGCCTGCTGGAGGCTTCACGCAAGCTTGGGCTGACGCCGTCAGCGGTCACTCAACGTCTTCAGCAAATGGAGAAAAAACTTGATATCCGTCTGGTGGACCGTTCTGCCAGGCAGTTGCGTTTCACTGATGAAGGAGAGCTGTTGTGCGCGCGCGGTGCCGAACTCCTCGAGCAGTTCGACGCCTTATTGGAAGATTTGCATGAAAGGCGCAAGGGTTTCGTTGGCAAGCTGAAAATCAACGCACCCTTTGGTTTTGGCAGGCAGTACGTTGCACCTGCGGTGGCCGCTTTCAAGAACCTGCACCCAGAGGTGGACATCGCGCTGACCCTTTCCGACCAGCCCATGGTCGAGGCAACCGACCGCTTCGATGTGGTGATTCATATCGGTCAGCTTGGGGTGTCGAATCTAGTGGGCCGAACGCTTGCGCCGAATCGCCGGTTCGTCTGCGCCTCGCCGGCGTTTCTCAAGCGACAGGGGCCAATCGAGACACCCGAACAACTCGCTGAACTGCCGTGCATTGCATTACGCGAGAATAACGAGGATGTGACCTTGTGGCAGTTCACCCGAGGACGGAATACTCAAAGCGTGCGCATTCGTCCGACCTTAAGCAGTAACGATGGTGGCGTCATCCGGCAATGGGGATGTGATGGCCAAGGCATCATCCTGCGGTCTGAATGGGATGTTGCCGACGCTTTGGCCGACGGAACCCTTGTAAGACTGCTACCGGCCTGGAAACTACCGGACGCAGACGTTGTGGCGTTGACACATCAACGGGAGGGTTTGCCTGAACGCACGCGCGACTTCATGCGTTTTTTACAGGACTTTTTCAGGCCGTTAGCGCCTTGGAGGACATGAAGCCCCGAGCTTGAAGGCTTGATGCCTGACCCGGATCACTTGCCCACGGCTCCGCGATGGAAAGATCACAAGGTGCCCATGACAAAGAAATTGAATGGAGAGTTGGAAGAAGAGATTAAGCGCGAGCGCCGGCTGCGAGGCTTTCAAATCTTTACACAGTGAAAGCGTCCGAGTGTTGCACAGAGTTGTACACGTTTAAGGCATGCCGACTACATAGCCTGGATCTAATAATTCGCCTTGAGCACCCGCCCTGTCTGGCTCATAGGATTTGGCGCCAGGACAAGCAAAAAGGCCAATACCTCACTGGATTCCCTCGCTGTACAACACTTGTATATATTTAAATGTCAGGCCGACGAATGGTGGTTTTTGAGGGGTCAAGTTTTATGACGCACTGGTGATAACCAAGTTACTTCGCACACTTGGTTTGCGACTGCTCAGTATGGAGTGCATATGCCCACGTCAAGGAATGTCGGTCTTTTCGCCCTTCTCGCCCCCGGTGCCTTAGCAGGTGTTGCAGCGTGTGGAGCGCTGACCGTCCTGGGTGGCGGCGCACTATCATGGCCGCTGATAGTCGGGTGTACATTGGCACCAGGGTTGTTCTCGGGGCTATGCGCCGCGTGGCTCGCACAGCGCATCAAAAACGAGTCAGGGCTCCGCCAAGCGGCCTTGGACGACATCCATGCGCGACAATCGGAGCAGGCTCCAACGCCTGCACTTGAAGTGCTTTGTCAGCAGGCACTGCCGATCTGGGTCAGGCAAATCGACACCTCCCGTGAACAGACCGAGCAAGCGATTTCCGACCTTACTTCTCGATTCGTCGACATCTCCCGGCGCCTGGATGAAACCGTGCGCGCTTCTCAGATCGCCGCAGACGGCGGCGCTGCAGGCGCCAGCAGCCTGACCACCAGCGCAGGTGAGCTGTATCAGGTGGTTGAGTCATTACGGCTCGCTCAGCAGAGCCGCGACGAGATGCTCGGCGAAGTACGCAATTTGACCTCTTACACCGGCGAACTCAGGTCGATGGCCGCCGACGTAGCCGCCATCGCTGCACAAACCAACCTGCTGGCGCTAAACGCGGCCATCGAAGCGGCGCGCGCCGGAGAAGCAGGACGAGGTTTTGCGGTGGTTGCCGACGCCGTACGTACCCTCTCCAGCCAATCCAGCGAGACCGGCCAGAAAATGTCGGCAAAAGTCGACATCATCAATGCCGCCATCACGCGGCTGGTAGAGGTCGCAGGCGAAAGCAGCGAGCGCAGCAACGACAGCGTCAGCGCCTCCCAGAGCACCATCGAAGGGGTGCTCGCGCGCTTCGGCTCGATCACAGATCAGCTGCGCCAATCCGCCGAGGGCCTGCTAAACGAAAGCGCGGGCATCGGTCAGGAAATCAGCGATGTGCTGGTCACCCTGCAGTTTCAGGATCGTGTCAGCCAGATTCTCAATCAGGTGCGCGAACGCATGAATGCCCTGTACGACGAGCTCCAGCAGGCCGAGCGCAGCGGCCACCCCTTGATCATGGACGCCAACGCCTTTATGGCGCAAATGGAACGCGGCTACGCAATGCGCGAGCAGCGCCAGAATCACGTTGGCAAGTCCACCCAGACCGCTGAAGAAACGATTACTTTTTTCTAGCACCACAGGAGGCCGCATGGCCAAGACAGTACTGGTAGTCGACGATTCCGCAAGCATTCGTCAAGTGGTGGGCATCACGCTGAAAAGCGCAGGTTACGACGTCATCGAAGCCTGCGACGGCAAGGATGCGCTGCGCAAACTCACCGGGCAGAAAGTGCACCTGATGATCAGCGACGTGAACATGCCAAACATGGATGGCATCACCTTCGTCAAGGAGGTGAAGAAGCTGGCGGCATACAAATTCACGCCCATCATCATGCTGACCACCGAATCCCAGGAGAGCCGCAAGCAGGAAGGCCAGGCGGCCGGCGCCCGGGCATGGGTGATCAAGCCTTTCCAGCCCGCACAAATGATGGCAGCCGTCGCCAAGCTGATTCTTCCGTGATAGTCGCCACCCGCCAGAACGGCATAACGCTGATGGCCGTGCACGGAGAAATGACCGTCTATACGGCGGCGGAACTCGCGGCGGCGTGGCGGCCATGGCTGGCGGATCCGCAAAGCTGGGAGCTGGACCTTGCTCAGGTGCCCGAGATGGATGGCGCCGGCTTGCAGTTGCTGTTGCTGGTTCAGCGCGAGTTATCCGCAGCCGGTGTGGCACTGACGCTGATCGCGCTGAGCCCGGCGGTCGAGCAGGCGCTGACGCTTTGCCGACTCGCCTCGCAATTCCAAGGACAACACCGGGCCTGATGTGCCCTTACGATGGACAGTGCCGTGAATATCAATCTTGATCAGGCTTTGCAGACTTTCATCGCTGAAGCGCGAGAGCTGCTGCAGGACATGGAGCAATCCCTGCTGCAGCTGGAACACGCGCCGGACGACGCCGATCAACTGGCCGGCATTTTTCGTGCAGCCCATACCATCAAGGGGTCGGCAGGGCTGTTCGGCCTTGAGCCGATCGTCAGCTTCGCCCATGTCGTCGAGGATGTGCTGGATCGACTGCGTGACGGTCACATCCACGTCACCCGTGACCTGACGGCATTGCTGCTGGGCTGCAACGATCATCTGCTGGAACTGATCGAGGTGGTCGCCGTACGCAGTGCCCCATTAAGCGCCGACAGCCTCAAGCGTGAAGCAAGCCTGCGGGAAAAGCTGCACGGGTTTCGCGAACCGAACCACGAACCGAGCCACGAATCGACCGGGGAACCAGCACCTCCCTGCACAGCAGACAGCAGTACCCAAGCGACTTGGCACATATCGGTGCGCTTCGGTATCGACATGCTGCGCAACGGCATGGATCCGCTGTCCTTCCTGCGCTACCTCGACTCGCTGGGGGAGATAAAAGGCGTAGCCATTTACAACGAAGGCATCCCTTCGGCAGCCGACTTCGACGCCGAGAGCTGCTATCTGGGATTTGAGATCAGCCTGCTTTCGGACCGCGGCGAAATCGACATTGCCGATGCATTCGAATTCGTACGCGATGAGTGCCAGCTGTTCATTTTTGCGCCCCAAACCCCAATCACCGCCTACCTGCAGTGGATACAAGACGCAGGAGACGAAGGCCGCTGGCTTTCCGATGCGCTGATCCGTTGCGGCACGCTGGGCAGCGAGGACTGTGCGGTCACGCAGCTGCCTGCCCCCGGCGAATGCCCAGTGACGATCGCCACCACCGCAGAGAAGCCCGCCTCCGACCCTCGCAGCCAGCCCTACATTCGGGTTCGCGCCGATCAGTTGGAGCGGCTGATTGACCTGGCCGGTGAACTGATCACCGCAGGTGCAGGCGCTCAATTGATGGCCCGGGAAACCGGTAACGAACCCCTGATGGAAGCAACGTCCATCGTTGCCGAGCTGATCGAGCAGCTGCTTGATGGCGCGCTGGCGATGCGCATGGTGCCGATTGGCGACACGTTCAACCGTTTTCAGCGGGTAGTGCGCGACGTCAGCGAAGACCTGGGCAAGGAAATCGAACTGCTGATCAGCGGTGCGGACACCGAGCTGGACAAGGCGCTGGTAGAACGGATCGGCGATCCGCTCATGCACTTGGTGCGCAACGCCATGGATCACGGCATCGAAATGCCGCAGGTCCGCCTTGCGGCAGGAAAGCCGGCGCGCGGGCAGCTGCGGCTGAACGCTTTTCACGACTCCGGCAGCATCGTCATCGAATTGATCGACGACGGCGCCGGCCTCAATCGTGAACGGATTTTGGCCAAAGCCCGCGACAAAGGCCTGATCGGCGCCGTCGATCCGAGCGAACGCGAACTGCTGAACCTGATCTTCGAACCGGGATTCTCCACCGCCGAAGCGGTGACCAACCTGTCCGGGCGCGGCGTCGGGATGGACGTGGTCAAGCGCAACATTACCAGCCTGCGTGGCAGCATCGATTTGTACAGCGAACCGGGCCAGGGCACGACGGTGCGCATCCGCCTGCCCCTGACGCTGGCGATGATTAATGGCCTGCTGGTCGAAGTCGCCGGTGGCGGTTTCGTCGTGCCGCTCGATGTCGTTCATGAATGCATCGAGCTGCCTGCCGGGGAACGAAACACACTGCGCGAGCGCGGTCATATCGACCTTCGCGGAGAGGTCCTGCCGTTGATTTTCCTGCGCGAACACCTGGCGTTGGAGGGCAGTCTGTCGCGGCGGGAAAACGTGGTCGTGGTCAAGGCCCAAGGGCAAAAAGCCGGACTGGTGGTGGACCGCCTGATGGGTGAACACCAGACCGTTATCAAGCCCATGGGCGCGCTGTTCGGCGGCCTGCGGGGCATCAGTGGATCAAGCATTCTGGGCAACGGCAGCGTGGCGTTGATCCTGGACATCCCTGCATTACTCAAGGCCTTGATGGAGCAGCACAGTGGGCAACGACCACGCTCCGTCGGGCCCACATCATCGGTTTTTCGCAACGCCATTTAGGCCGGGGCACGCCCCAAGGAAGTCATCATGCAATGGTTCGCCAATCTTAAAATCGCCACCAAGTTGCTCACCTCGTTCGTTGCGGTGCTGTCGCTGAGCGTCGTCATGGGTGTCTTTGCCATCTACGAGCTGGCGCAGGTCAATGCCACCTCTACTGAAATGAAGGAAAACTGGATTCCTTCCATACGCTCTGCCGCTGGCATGCGCTTTAACCTGACTCAATACCGGACCCGTGAAGCACGGCATATCCTGTCTGAGGACGCGGACAAACCAGCGATTGAAGCGCAGGCGATGCAATCGCGTACGGACGCCCTCAAGCGTCTGGCTGATTATGCGTCGCTCGTGAGCAGCCCCGCAGAGCAGCAGCTGTTTGATTCAGTCACCACCGACATGAACACCTATTTCAATGTAAGCAACACCTTGCTCGGGTATTCGCGACAGGGTCAGGTCCAGGAAGCCAGGGCCTTGGTCAACGGTGAGTCGAAAGCGGTTTTCGATCGAGTGTCCGATTCTCTGGGTCGTCTGGTACAGCTCAACGATGACGGCGCCAACGCGGCCAGTGAAAGAGGAGACAGTATTTATGCCAGTGCACGCCTCGCGATTATTGGCGTTCTGGCACTCGCCCTGCTGCTGGGGCTGTTCATGGCCTGGTACGTGTCACGCATTATTTCCCGGCCGATCAAACAGGCTGCTGAACTGGCGCGCCGTCTGGCGGAGGGTGATTTGACCGCCTCGCTGCAGCCTACCAGCCGGGACGAAACCGGCCAGCTCATTGGCGCCATGCAAAACATGGTGAGCAAGTTGTCGCGCATCATTGGCGAGGTACGCCACGCGGCCGATGGTCTTGCCAGCGCTTCCGAGGAGGTGAGCGCGACGGCCCAGTCCATGAGCCAGGCGACCAGTGAACAGGCGGCCAGCGTCGAAGAGACCAGCGCCTCGGTCGAGCAGATGAGCGCCAGCATCAATCAGAACACCGATAACGCCAAAGTGACCGACGGCATGGCCAGCAAGGCGGCCCGTGAAGCGACCGAAGGCGGCAAATCGGTCGAACAGACTGTGGCGGCCATGAAGAAAATTGCCCAGCGCATTGGCATCATCGACGACATCGCCTATCAGACGAATTTGCTGGCGCTCAACGCAGCCATCGAGGCGGCCAGGGCTGGCGAACACGGTAAGGGCTTCGCGGTGGTCGCGGCCGAAGTGCGCAAGTTGGCCGAGCGCAGCCAGGTAGCCGCGCAGGAGATCGGCGAGCTTTCCACCAGCAGTGTCGATCTGGCTGAACGCGCTGGCGCCCTGCTTGGAGAGATGCTGCCATCGATCAGCAAAACCTCCGACCTGGTTCAGGAGATCAGCGCGGCTTCGGAAGAACAGGCGGCAGGCGTTGCCCAGATCAACATTGCGATGGTGCAGCTCAATCAGGTCACCCAGCAGAACGCATCAAGCAGCGAAGAGCTGGCCGCCACTGCCGAAGAAATGAGCAGCCAGGCCGAGCAACTGCAGCACGCCATGGGGTTTTTCAAGGTTGAAGCGCAAGAAGTCGCCACTGCGCAGGCGTTACTGAACCGCGCCAAGAGTCAGTACGCGGCGTCCCCACGACTCAAGCCTCGCTCTGCCCAGCCCGCGCTGGAGCTGAACGAAGCCGAATTCACTCACTTCTGAGGACGTAGCGCATGGCGACTTCAGAAAAGACGGCGGCAAACAGCGCGCAGGACAGTCAGTATCTGACCTTCACGCTGGGCAATGAGTTATTTGCGTTGGCCATCCCGGGCATCAAGGAAATCATCGAGTACGGCCAAGTCACGGTCGTACCGTTGATGCCGGATTACGTACGCGGTGTGATCAATCTACGAGGGGCGGTGGTGCCTGTGGTGGATCTGGCGGCGCGATTCGGCCAGCCACGCTCGCAGGTCAGTCGTCGCAGCTGTACGGTGATCATCGAAGTGCACGGCAGCGACGGTGAGCCGCAGGTGTTTGGCCTATTAGTGGACGCCGTCTCGGCGGTGCTGGACATCCCGGATGACGCCATCGAGCCGCCGCCCAGCTTTGGTTCGCGGATCCGCACCGACTTCATCAGCGGTATGGCGCGTATCGACGGACGGTTTGTGATTGCGCTCGATGTGGAGCGAGTCCTGTGCGTCGAGGACATGGCTGCTCTGGCGAGCATCAGCGCGGACAGCGCGGCGTGAACGGCCTCGCGTTGAAGGATCGGGAATTTCAGCAGTTTCAGGCCTGGCTGCACGCAACCGCCGGCATTCACATGAGCCCTGCAAAGAAAGCCCTGGTCGCCGGACGTTTGTCCAAGCGCTTGCGCCATCACTCACTGGACAGCTATGGCGACTATTTCAATCTGATCAGCAGCCAGGAAGGCGCCGCCGAGTCGCTCATGGCGCTGGACATGCTGACGACAAACGAAACGTATTTCTTCCGCGAGCCCAAGCACTTCGACTTTCTCCGTGAACATGTGCTCCCCCATGCGTCGGGCACTCGGCCGTTCCGGATCTGGAGCGCGGCGTGTTCGAGCGGAGAAGAACCCTACAGCCTGGCCATGACCCTGGCGGATGCGCTGGGTAACGCGCCGTGGGAAGTGCTGGCCTCGGACATCAGCAACCAGGTGCTGGCCAAGGCACACGCTGGCCACTACCCCATGGAGCGAGCCCGCAATCTTCCTCACGACCTGCTCAGCCGCCACTGCCTCAAAGGCATCGGACGGCAAGCCGGTACCCTGCTGGTGGAGCGGCGCCTGCGTGAGCGGGTGCAATTCAGCCGGATCAATCTCAATGAAACGCTGCCGCGACTGGGTGACTTCGACGTGATCATGCTGCGCAACGTCATGATTTATTTTGACATGGACACCAAGCGCAAAGTCGTACAGCGTTTGCTGCCCATGCTTCGCAAAGGCGGCTACTTTCTGGTCAGTCATTCGGAAAGCCTGAACGGGGTATGCGACAAGCTCGAAGTCATCTCCCCTTCTATCTACCGCAAGCCATGAATCGCATAAAGGTGATGGTCGTCGACGACTCGGCCGTGGTACGGCAGGTCATGCAGGGGATTCTTGAGGCGGAGCCCGACATGCAAGTGCTTGGCGCAGCCAGTGATCCGCTGTTCGCCCTCGATAAGATGGCCAAAAACTGGCCCGACGTGATCGTGCTCGACATCGAAATGCCGCGTATGGACGGTATGACCTTTTTGCGCAAGTTGATGAGCGAGCGGCCGACTGCCGTGGTGATCTGCTCTTCGCTGACCGAAAAAGGCACGGAAACTGCGCTGCAGGCCATGGCTGCCGGCGCAGCTGATGTCATCACCAAACCGCGCGCCGGACTGAAAGACTTCTTGCAGCAGTCGTCCGCAGAACTGGTAAATGCGGTGCGCGGCGCAGCGAAAGCCAATCTGCGTGCGCTGCAGGTGCGACCACGACCGCCGACAGCGGTGCCACCACAGCGGTGCAGCGCGGATGTGATTTTACCGGCCACCGGTCAGGCGATGGCCCAGACCACCGAGCGCGTCGTGGCGATTGGCACGTCTACCGGTGGCACTCAGGCGCTGGAGCGAGTGCTGGTGCGGCTGCCCAGGGTTTGTCCGGGTCTAGTGATCGTGCAGCACATGCCCGAAAAATTTACCGCCTCGTTCGCAGATCGGCTCAATACCCTTTGCGCCATCGAGGTGCGTGAGGCGCGCAATAACGACCGCGTCCTGCCGGGCCTCGCGTTGATCGCCCCGGGTGGCAAGCACATGGTCCTCAAGCGCAGCGGTGCCTTCTATCAGGTCCAAGTGCTCGACGGTCCCCACGTCAACCGGCATCGGCCGTCGGTCGACGTGCTATTCCGCTCGGTCGCTCGATTTGCCGGGCGCAACGCCACCGGAATCATCATGACCGGCATGGGCGACGATGGCGCACGGGGGCTCAAGGAAATGTTCGACGCCGGGGCCGAAACGTTCGCCCAGGATGAAGCGAGCTGTGTAGTGTTCGGCATGCCTCGAGAGGCGATAAAGCTGGGTGGTGTGGGTCAAGTGGTGACGCTGGATGACATCGCCCTGCGTGTACTCGAAAGCGGCAGGCGGCGAGCTAGCGCCGCTCAGCCAATGTAAAAATCACCATAGGCGGGATGCTTGTCTTGCGCAATGTGCCTACCTTCCAAGTGAATCTGTAGGGGGTGAGCTGCTAGCACCCGCTTCAGGCGGGATATGTGAATTTCTTTACAGTCAGCTATGGCTCGAATCCTCTCCGCCCATCAAAGCCAGTTCGTGTCGTGCACTTACCTCGCGCGTGCATGCCTGCCGCGCTGCTAGGCTTTCGAGTCTTTCAATGGAGTCAAAACAATGCCCACAGAATATTCACTAGCTGATGTCCTTGAGCGCCTGTACCAGGACCAACTCGCTCTAGAGGCGGTTTTAATGGAGTAGACCTTGAGCGCTGAACAGTATGGTGCAGCGGACATCGGCGATGACGTCCGCAGTGCGCTGAAAATGACGAAGAGAATGCCGTACACATCAAACAAGGTTTGGTCACGGATACAAACTGCCCGAGGAAACGGAGAGTCGAACAGATACACCGAGATCCAAGATATCCGTGGGAGTAAATGTGGGAGTAAATGTGGGAGTATGTTTCAGACATGAAAAAACCCAATCTTTTCAGATTGAGCTAAGTCATTGAAACATATGGTCGGGACGGAGTGATTCGAACACTCGACCCCTTGCACCCCATGCAAGTGCGCTACCGGGCTGCGCTACGCCCCGACTAAGGCGTGTATCAGCTTTCGCGAACTGCGAAAACTTCGAGGAATATACCCTAAGCTTTTGAATTGTGGAAGTATCCGGGCGAAAACTACTTGCCCAATACCACCAGAACATCTTCCAGCTCGACGATCATCTGCCGGAACAACTGCTTGTATTGCTGGGTATCGTCCTTCTCTTCGCCACTGGACATGCGCAGTCGCGCGCCGCCGATGGTGAAGCCTTGCTCGTAAAGCAAGCCGCGGATCTGCCGGATCATCAGCACGTCTTCGCGCTGGTAATACCGACGGTTACCACGGCGCTTGACCGGGTTGAGCTGCGGGAATTCCTGCTCCCAATAGCGCAGAACGTGCGGTTTGACCGCGCAGAGCTCGCTCACTTCACCGATGGTGAAGTAGCGTTTGCCCGGAATAGGCGGTAGCTCGTCGTTATGACTTGGTTCCAGCATAAGCCTCAACTCGGGCCTTCAGTTTCTGCCCTGGGCGAAAGGTGACCACACGGCGAGCCGTTATCGGGATTTCTTCCCCTGTCTTGGGGTTTCGGCCCGGTCGCTGGCGTTTATCTCGCAAATCAAAATTTCCGAATCCCGACAATTTGACTTGCTCGTTATCTTCCAGAGCGTGCCTGATTTCCTCAAAGAACAGCTCAACCAATTCCTTGGCTTCTCGTTTATTCAGGCCTAGCTCTTCGTACAGACGTTCGGCCATCTCAGCTTTCGTCAGAGCCCCCATACGCTACTTCCTTAACGTGGCGTTTAACCTTTCCTCGAGCGAGGCGAGAATTTGCTGCGTCGTAGCATTGACCTCATCGTCAGTAAGAGTGCGCGATGGATGTTGCCAGGTCAAGCCAACCGCAAGGCTTTTTCTATGCGGATCAATGCCTTTACCCTGATAAACATCAAATAGCCTGAGGTCTGTGAGCCATTCCCCTGCATTTTCACGGATAACGTCCAGCACGGCACTGGAAGCGACGTCGCGATCGGCCAACAGCGCCAGGTCACGACGCACCTCCGGGAAGCGCGACAATTCGCGGAATGCAGGCAAACGACCCTTGGCGACATCGGCCAGCACCAGCTCGAACACGAAGACCGGGCGGTCCAGCCCCAGTGTCCTGGACAGCTCCGGGTGCAGTGCGCCGATGAAACCGACTTCACGACCGTCGCGCTCGATCCGGGCCGTCTGACCTGGATGCAAGGCCGGGTGCTGACCTGGCGAGAACGTGAAGTCATCCAGCGCGCCCGCGAATCCCAACACCGCTTCAACGTCAGCCTTGACGTCGAAGAAGTCGACCGCATCGCGACCCTGTGCCCAGCCTTCCGGCAGACGACTGCCGCAGATAACGCCAGCCAGCATCGGCTCTTGCTTCAAGCCATCCAGCTGCCCTACAAACCGCAGACCGCTTTCGAACAAACGAATCCGATCTTGCTGGCGATTGAGGTTGTGCTGCAGCGCCTTGACCAGACCCGGCCACAGCGAAGCCCGCATCGCCGCCATGTCGTTGGAAATCGGGTTCGCCAGTAACAGAGGCTCCACGCCCGGGCTGAACAGCTCAAACCACTTCGGATCGATGAAGCTGTAGGTAATCGCTTCCTGATAACCGCGCGCCACCAGCAGGCGGCGAAGTGCCGGCAGGTCACCCTGGGACTCGGCCTTGGCCTGTGGCGCCAAACGCGCCTGCGGATAACGAACCGGCAAACGGTTGTAGCCATACAGCCGGGCCAGCTCTTCGATCAAATCAACTTCAAGCGTGATATCGAAGCGGTGGCTTGGCACCTCGACGCGCCACTGCCCTGCAATCTCGGAAGAGATTTTCAGGTCCAGCGCCGTGAGCAAACACTCCACTTCAGCGTCATCGATTTTCAGGCCGAGCATTTGCTCGATACGGTCGGCCCGCAAAATGACTGGCGCGACCGACGGCAGGTCTTGCTCGCTGACCGTTTCGATCACCGGGCCCGCTTCACCGCCCGTGATGTCCAGCAGCAAGCCAGTGGCTCGCTCCATGGCTTCACGGGCCAGCTGCCAGTCCACACCGCGTTCATACCGATGGGAAGCATCGGTGTGAAGACCGTAGGAACGCGCCTTGCCTGCGACGGAGATCGGCTCGAAGAATGCGCTTTCAAGAAAGATATCGCGCGTCGTGGTGGTCACGCCGCTGTGCTCGCCCCCCATGACGCCAGCAATTGCCAACGCACGCTGATGGTCTGCGATGACCAGCGTGTCGGCGCGCAAGGTGACTTCCTGGCCATCCAGCAATACCAGCTTCTCGCCCTCCTCGGCCATACGGACGCGGATTCCGCCGTTGATCTCGGCGAGGTCAAACGCGTGCAAGGGCTGGCCCAGCTCAAGCATGACGTAGTTGGTGATGTCCACGGCCGCATCGATGCTGCGCACGTCCGAACGACGCAGACGCTCCACCATCCACAGCGGCGTCGGCCGGGACAGATCAACGTTACGAATCACACGACCCAGGTAACGCGGACATGCAGCCGGCGCCAGCACTTCAACCGGACGCACTTCATCGTGTACGGCCGGCACGGCAGTAATCGCCGGACGGGTCACGCTGGCGTTATACAAAGCGCCCACTTCACGGGCCAGGCCAGCGACCGACAAGCAGTCGCCGCGGTTCGGCGTCAGGTCCACTTCGATGCTGGCATCGTCCAGCTCAAGGTAAACGCGGATGTCCTGGCCGACCGGGGCATCGGCGGGCAGCTCCATCAAGCCGTCGTTGCCCTCGCCCACTTTCAATTCGGCCTGGGAGCACAACATGCCGTTTGACTCGACACCGCGCAGCTTGGCTTTCTTGATCTTGAAGTCGCCCGGCAACTCGGCGCCAATCATTGCGAACGGGATTTTCAGGCCCGGGCGTACGTTAGGCGCCCCGCAGACCACCTGAAAAGTTTCCGAACCATTGCTGACCTGACACACGCGCAGCTTGTCAGCATCAGGGTGTTGTTCGGTGCTCAGCACCTCACCGACGACCACGCCGGTGAATTCACCAGCAGCCAGCGTGACGCTGTCCACTTCAAGGCCAGCCATCGACAGGCGTGCCACCAGCTCGTCGCGGGATACTTGCGGGCTTACCCAGCCACGCAGCCATTTTTCACTGAATTTCATCCTGCTCTCCTGAAAGATTCGTTACGGGCGTGCGACCTAGCGAAATTGCGCGAGGAACCGCAAGTCGTTGTCGAAGAACAGGCGCAAATCATTGACGCCGTAACGCAGCATGGCCAGACGCTCGGCGCCCATGCCGAAGGCAAAACCCTGGAACTCTTCCGGGTCGATACCGGACATGCGCAATACGTCCGGGTGAACCATGCCGCAGCCCATGACCTCCAGCCAGCCCGTCTGCTTGCAGACACGGCAGCCTTTGCCGCTGCACATCACGCACTCCATATCGACTTCGGCGGAGGGCTCTGTGAACGGGAAGAAGGAAGGACGGAAACGCACAGCCAGTTCTTTCTCGAAGAACACGCGCAGGAATTCCTCGATGGTGCCCTTCAGGTCGGCGAAATTGATATCGCGGTCGACCAGCAGGCCTTCGACCTGGTGGAACATCGGGGAATGGGTGATATCGGAGTCGCAGCGATAGACACGGCCTGGGCAGACGATGCGGATCGGCGGCTTCTGCGATTCCATGGTCCGCACTTGCACCGGTGAGGTGTGGGTGCGCAACAGCATGTTCGCATTGAAATAGAAGGTGTCATGCATCGCGCGGGCCGGGTGATGGCCTGGGATGTTGAGCGCCTCGAAGTTGTGGTAATCGTCTTCCACCTCAGGCCCTTCGGCGATGCCGTAGCCAATATGGGTGAAGAATTGCTCGATACGTTCCAGAGTCCGGGTAACGGGGTGCAGGCCACCGGAAGTCTGACCGCGGCCAGGCAGGGTCACGTCAATGGACTCGGCGGCGAGCTTTGCGGAGAGATCCGCCTGCTCGAACGACGCCTTGCGTACATTGAGAACCTCTGTGACGCGCTCCTTGGCGACGTTGATCAGCGCGCCGACTTGCGGACGCTCTTCTGGCGGCAGATTTCCCAAGGTCTTCATCACCTGAGTCAATTCGCCTTTCTTGCCCAGATAATGAACCCGGATTTGCTCCAGGGCATTGATGTCTTCAGCGCTCTGCACAGCCTCAAGTGCTTGAGAGACCAGCGCGTCCAGGTTTTCCATTTACAGACTCCAGATACAAAATAGGGGAAGAGCTTGAAAGGCTCTTCCCCTATTTATGACGTTTAACACCGAACCCCGAGAGGGGTCCGGTGATTGCCGGGGACTTAGGCCAAGGTGGCTTTAGCTTTCTCGACAATCGCAGCAAACGCCGCTTTTTCGTTCACTGCCAGATCAGCCAGAACCTTGCGGTCGATCTCGATCGACGCTTTTTTCAGGCCGGCGATGAAACGGCTGTAGGACAGACCGTTGATACGCGAACCAGCGTTGATACGAGCGATCCACAGAGCGCGGAACTGACGTTTTTTCTGACGACGGTCACGGTAGGCGTATTGGCCAGCCTTGATTACCGCTTGCTTGGCAACACGGAATACGCGTGAACGCGCGCCGTAGTAGCCTTTAGCAAGTTTCAGAATTTTTTTGTGACGCTTACGGGCAATGACGCCACGCTTTACACGAGCCATGAGTAACTTCCTCTATTCTTGATCAAAAAATCAGCAAAGGCGCAGCATGCGCTTGACTTTTGCTACGTCAGACGGATGCAGCAAGCTGCTACCGCGCAGTTGACGCTTACGCTTAGTCGACATTTTGGTCAGAATGTGGCTCTTGAAAGCGTGTTTGTGCTTGATGCCGTTAGCAGTTTTCAAAAACCGCTTAGCTGCACCACTTTTAGTCTTCATCTTTGGCATGTTCGGATACTCCGCATTCAGTTGATAAACATAACCGCAAGGCCTGCCGTGCCCTGGTGGTTATTTCTTCTTTTTCGGGGCGATGACCATGATCAGTTGGCGTCCTTCCATCTTAGGATGCTGTTCGACGGCGCCGTATTCGAGCAGGTCAGCTTCAACCCGCTTCAACAGCTCCATACCCAGCTCCTGGTGGGCCATCTCACGACCGCGGAATCTCAACGATACCTTGGCCCTGTCCCCGTCACTCAGGAAACGTACCAGGTTGCGTAGTTTTACCTGGTAATCCCCTTCCTCCGTCCCTGGACGAAACTTGATTTCTTTAACCTGAATCTGCTTCTGGTTTTTCTTGGCTGCGGCAACCTGCTTCTTCTTTTCGAAGATCGACTTGCCGTAATCCATCAGTTTGCAAACAGGGGGTACTGCATCGGCAGAAATTTCTACCAGATCCAGTTTGGCCTCTTCAGCCTTAAGAAGCGCGTCTTCAATTGACACAATCCCAAGCTGTTCTCCCTCAGCCCCAATAAGCCGAACCTCGCGTGCCGAGATATTCTCGTTGATCGGGGCCTTCGGTGCAGCTCGTTTATCTTGTCTCATTTCACGCTTAATAATAATTACTCCGAATCTTGGCGACCACGCCGGGAAACCGCTTGTGCGAGGAACTCCGAGAATTGGGCGACCGGCATCGAGCCAAGGTCTGCGCCTTCACGGGTACGCACAGCGACAGTTTGCGTTTCAACCTCCCGATCTCCGATTACAAGGAGGTAGGGAACCTTGAGCAAAGTATGCTCGCGGATTTTAAAGCCGATCTTTTCATTTCTCAAGTCAGACTTGGCACGAAACCCGCTTTCAACCAAAGTTTTTTCCACTTCAAGGGCAAAATCTGCCTGTTTGTCAGTGATATTGAGGATCACCGCTTGAGTTGGAGCCAACCAGGCCGGGAATGCACCTTCGTAGTGCTCGATCAGAATGCCGATAAAACGCTCGAATGAACCGAGGATCGCACGGTGCAGCATCACCGGATGCTTGCGGCCGTTATCTTCGGTGACGAATTCGGCGCCCAGACGGACAGGCAGGTTGAAATCGAGCTGCAATGTACCGCATTGCCACACACGACCCAAGCAATCCTTCAAGGAAAATTCGATTTTCGGACCGTAGAAGGCCCCCTCACCCGGCTGCAAATCATACGGCAAGCCAGCGCTATCAAGGGCTGCGGCCAAGGCGGACTCGGCACGATCCCACAACTCGTCGGAACCGACGCGCTTTTCAGGGCGAGTCGAGAGCTTGAGTTCGATGTCCTTGAAGCCAAAGTCTTCGTAGACAGCAAGCGTGAGTTTGATGAACGCGGCGGACTCGGCCTGCATTTGCTCTTCGGTGCAGAAGATATGAGCGTCGTCCTGAGTGAACGCGCGCACACGCATGATGCCGTGCAATGCACCGGACGGCTCGTTGCGGTGGCAGGCACCGAATTCAGCCAGGCGCATCGGCAGCTCGCGATAGCTTTTCAGGCCCTGATTGAACACCTGCACGTGGCACGGGCAATTCATCGGCTTGATGGCGTAGTCGCGGCTTTCGGACTGCGTGGTGAACATGTTCTCGGCGTAGTTGGCCCAGTGTCCCGACTTCTCCCACAGCGAGCGATCAACCACCTGAGGCGTCTTGATCTCGAGATAGCCGTTCTCGCGCTGCACCTTGCGCATGTACTGTTCGAGCACTTGGTACAGGGTCCAGCCATTCGGGTGCCAGAACACCATGCCCGGCGCTTCTTCCTGGGTGTGGAACAGGCCCAGGCGCTTGCCGATCTTGCGGTGATCGCGCTTTTCGGCTTCTTCAATGCGCAGCATGTAGGCCGCCAGCTGCTTTTTGTCAGCCCAGGCGGTGCCATAGATACGTTGCAGCTGCTCGTTCTTGGCATCGCCGCGCCAGTAGGCGCCCGACAACTTTGTCAGCTTGAAGGATTTGAGAAAACGCGTGTTCGGCACGTGCGGGCCGCGGCACATGTCGACGTATTCTTCGTGGTAGTACAGACCCATGGTCTGCTGCTCTGGCATGTCTTCGACCAGACGCAGCTTGTAGTCTTCGTGACGGGCGCTGAACACCTCGATCACTTCCGCGCGCGGCGTGACCTTCTTGATGACGTCGTAATCTTTTTCGATCAACTGATGCATGCGCTGCTCGATCGCCGCCAGGTCGTCCGGCGTGAAGGGGCGCTCATAAGCGATATCGTAATAGAAGCCGTCATCAATGACCGGGCCGATGACCATCCGGGCAGTGGGGTACAACTGCTTGACGGCATGACCGATCAGGTGAGCGCAGGAGTGACGAATGATCTCCACACCTTCCTGATCCTTGGGGGTGATGATTTGCAGCGTCGCGTCGGCGTCAATCAGGTCGCTGGCATCGACCAACTGACCGTTGACCTTGCCGGCCACGGTGGCTTTGGCCAGGCCTGCGCCGATGGAAAGCGCGACCTCGGCTACGGACACCGGGTGATCGAAAGAACGTTGACTGCCGTCGGGAAGAGTAATGGTGGGCATGGCGCCTCCTCTCCTAGTGGTGACCCCTACCAAAGGTCACGTGGGTGGGATAGAGCCAGTACGCGATTCGGCGGTGTGCCTGCCTCACAGTGGCAGGAGCCCGTAGGCCAACCTGTGACCGAACCAGAGTGACTGGAATTTACGAATTCATAAGGACTGCGGCGAGTAAAAACAACTGCTCGTGACATCGGGTCAAATCCGCAGGACGCGCATCCTAGCACAGCTGGCCGCCGGTCGGGCCAGCTTGAGCGCCCGCTTGCGTAAAAACGTCACGCGCCAGAGCACGGGATGGGTGAACTGGCAGCGGACAATGCCGTCAGAATATCCGTGACCCCGTTCTAGGCTGTCAATTAGACAGCCACCGACAAGAAGGAAACCATCATGAAGCTCCTACGTATTGTCGCCCTGCTGACGCCGCTGGCACTGGCCCTTCCCCTCAACGCTCATGCAGCGATGGATGCGAAGACCAAATCCACCTACATGAACGAATGCGCGGCAGCGGCCGGCCAGACCAATCCGGGCATGGACGCAAAGGCCGTTCAGACCCATTGCGAGTGCGGTGCGCAGCAGATCAACAAGGGTTTCACTGACAAGGAGATTGCCTCGCTCAATGACAAGAGCACTCAACCGAGCACTGAACTGACCGCACGGCTGCAAAAAGCGGTCGGTGAGCACTGCCTCCAGGGCAAAAATTAAAAAATTTACACTTCTGCGGATTTCGGCCGACCGTTCACCGGACCCGGCGCCGCGCTCTCACGTGGAGCCCGCGTGGTTCAAGGCATTGAGCGCAGCCTCAGGGTCTGCGCAGCGCCGAAATTCGCCGTAACAAACGGGCGCTTTGAAATCATTTCGGCGTATATATGTACGGTACTGGCGCAAAGTTGTTACTGAAAAAGCTCAGCATTCGCACAATTCGACTATGATATCCCGGTGTGCCCAGTTGGCCTGAGCAGCACAGTACTACTGAAAAAATTATGTTCTTGGAGATACACCATGTCTAATCGCCAAACCGGCACCGTAAAATGGTTCAACGATGAAAAAGGCTTCGGCTTTATCACTCCGCAGAGTGGCGGTGACGACCTGTTCGTACACTTCAAAGCTATCGAAAGCGACGGTTTCAAAAGCCTGAAAGAAGGCCAGACCGTTTCGTTCGTGGCTGAGAAAGGCCAAAAGGGCATGCAAGCTGCTCAGGTTCGCGCGGAGTAATCCAAGCGTTCTAAAAAAAACCCCGTCACTGACGGGGTTTTTTTATGCCTGCAAAACGGTGCTCAGCCGCAGTTGACCCGGGTCACGTTGCCCGCCTGGTCGGTGTTGAGGTTAAGCCGTTCGGAGCGATACTCCAGCGTGACCATGTCATTGGGGCCCAGCGTCCGAGCGGTCTGGGCGCCGGCTTTGGTGCGGGCCTGCTCGAGCAGCGCGGGCGATGCCATCTTGCCCATCGCAAATTGTGCAGCGGTTGCGTCACAGCGCGAAGGAATGCCTTCACTCGTGGTCGCTTGCTGCCCCGTGTCACCTGACGACGCTGACGGGCTGCTGCAACCCGACACCATCACCACCGCGAGGCCTAGCGCCATTGGGGCTAACTTCCAGGACATACACTCTCCTTGCTCTTTAACGTAAACCAGAACCTGTGCGACAGCGCTTATCCGGCTTTGTTGCAACCCAGGGCGGGCCGAAAAAGGGTGAAAGCCTCACCTCAGCGGCGCAGTCTGCCCGACCCGGTCGCTGGCGCGCGTGCTCAAATCGTCACAAAAGGTTTTCACAATCGACTCGGCGTACCGAAAGACCCGCACAACAAGGGCAGTTATCCGGCAAAACGCCGCGCCGGGACTCATGGCTAAGTATCAGTGCGAACTCAGGCGCAAAGGTGTTCTACTGCCTCGCTGCCGCGAGCGCTTGAGGGTGCGCCTGGTAGTCGCAGGTTTGCTGTTCCGAGAGAACCCAGGAGAGACGAGAGATCATGTCAGTCGTATCGATCGATGCCGATATCAAGGCCAAGTGGCCCCAGGGGCATTGTGCCCACAGCCCGGGTAGCGCCGAGGAACTGGCGATCATTGCGATCGATCTGCTGGTCAAGGAACTGGGCACCCGCGGCGCCCAGACGTTCATGAACCAGGTGTTCCTGCGTTACACCAGCGAAGTCTCGACCGAGGCGTAAGCACGCTCATTTGAGTCGGGCGAGTCGCTCGGTCAGCAGGTCGAAAAATCCCTGCGCGTCGCCGCTTTCCAGCCACAACACATTTTTCCTTTGCCCCAGCGTGTCATACCAGTCCGCGACGGTCTGACCCAGGCCAACCCCCTCACGGTTGTCGATCGCCAGATTGACCGGCTTGCCGCTGAACAATTGGGGCTTGAGCAACCAGGCAATCACGCTCGCGTCATGCACCGGGCCGCCGGGCAGACCGTAATGCACCATGTCCGCCTTGACGTACTCGTTGAGGATAGAACTGACCAACTTCCCCGCCTGATTATTCAACGCCGCGATCTGCGCCAGGCGCCCGTCACTGGTGAGTATCTTGTGGGTCACGTCCAGTGGCACATAGGTCAGCGTCACACCGCTGGCGAGCACCACCTTGGCCGCATCCGGGTCCGCGAAGAGGTTGAACTCGGCCACCGGTGTAATGTTGCCGCCGTTGAAGTGGGCGCCGCCCATGACCACCACTTCCTTGATCCCCTGGGTGATTTCCGGCGCCTGAATCAGCGCCAGCGCCAGATTGGTCTGCGGCCCCAGCATTGCAATGGTGATGCTGTGTGGCGCGGCGTTGTTCAGCGTGTCGATCAGGTATTGCACCGCACTGCCTTTGGCCAGGCCTTGCCTGGGTTCATGCACCTCTACCCCCGGCAGCCCTTCCTTGCCGTGGATGTTCTCGGCGTAGATCGGCGTACGCACCAACGGCTTGCCGGCCCCGGCATAGACCGGCACGTCTTCGCGCCCTGCCCATTCGCGGGCAAGCCGGGCGTTGCGCGAGGTCTTGTCCACCCTCACGTTGCCCGCCACGGTGGTGATCGCCATTACGTTCAACTCATCAGGCGACGCCAGCGCCAGCAGCAAGGCGACCACATCGTCCGCTCCCGGATCCGTGTCGATGATCAGGTTACGTCGTTCAGTTGCCTGGGCGGCAGTGGTACCGATGAGGGTCAAAAGCAACACACTCCTGAGCAGTCGTGACAGATGAAGGCACATGGTTGGCATAGGAAACTCCCTGTTTCAGGTTAAGACACATACGCGTAATACGTCAGAAGACGACGCCGGACACCAGCGCAATGTTGGTGTAGGGCTGGCATTCCCCGGTACGCACGATGGCGCGTGCGCTGCGGCTGAGGGCTTTCAATTGATCGTGACTGAGCAGGCGCCGCTGGCCCAGGCTGCCGCTGGCCTCGAGTTCATTGACGGTGGCGAGCGCAGGCGGCCGCTTGTCCAGCATCTCTTCGGCCAGCACGTGGCTTTCCACCTGCATTTCCGTGAGCACGGTGTTGAGCACGCTGACGAAGTCCGGGACGCCGTGGGTGAGCGCCAGATCGATCAGTTCCACACCGGGCGGCACAGGCATGCCGGCATCCACGATCATCAGCACATCGCCATGCCCCAGAGACGCCACCACTCTGGACAGCGCGATATTGAGTAAGGGTGTCTTTTTCATGGTTTGAACGCCTGCACGTCGCTGACGGTGGGGATGGAGGGTTGAGCGCCCGAGCGGGTGACCGACAGCGCTGCGGCAGTTTGCCCGTACCTGATGGCATCGGATTCGCTTTTGCCCTCGGCCAGTGCCGCAGCGAAGCCGCCGACGAAGGTGTCGCCCGCTGCCGTGGTGTCGATCGCCTGAACCTTCGGCGCCGGAAAATGCTGTGAGCGCGCACTGGACACGAACAGCGATCCCTGGGCACCCAGCGTGACGATGACTTTGGACGCGCCCCAAGCCAGCAAAGCATCGGCAGCCGCCTGCGCACTGGCCACCGAGTCCACGGGCAAGCCGGTCAGCAGGGTCGCCTCACTTTCGTTGGGGATCAGGTAATCGATCAAGGGGTACCAGTCAGCGGGCAACGGCGCGCTGGCGGGGGCAGGATTCAGAATGACAGTCTTGCCCAGCTCATGGCCGCGCTTGAGCACGTGTCCCACGGTGTCCATCGGGATTTCCAGCTGGCAGATGATGACGTCAGCCTGACTGAGCAGGTCATCGAAGCGGTCGACGACGGTCGACGTCACATGGCCGTTACCGCCGGCCACGATCACGATGGCGTTCTGACTGTTGTCATCAACCACGATCAGCGCCACACCGGTGGATTCACCGCCGATAGGGGTGACTGCATCGCAGCCGATGCCTTCGGCAAGCAGCGCGGTGCGCAATTGCGCGCCATAGGCATCGTCGCCGACACACCCGATCATGGCCACCTGGGCACCCAGTCGCGCGGCAGCCACCGCCTGATTGGCGCCCTTCCCGCCCGGCACGGTCACGAACGAATGGCCCGCCAGGGTCTCGCCGCCCCGTGGCAAACGCGGCGCGCGAGTGACCAGGTCCATGTTGAGGCTGCCGACTATCACTACTTTTGCGTGCATGCGATTCACTCTTTAATCCGAAAGCGGTTCAGCGAAATTCATTGAAGGCATTGGTGGGCGGTGCGGTGGACTCACGCAACACGATGCTCGGCGCGACGATCAACTGTTCAATGGGCGAGGCACCCGGAGACGCGATTCGGCGCAACAGCATCTGTGCGGCACGCTCGCCCAGTTGCAGGATCGATTGGCCGACCGTTGTCAGCGCCGGATACACATAGCGGCTCATCTGGATGTCATCGAAGCCGATCACCGACAAGGCCGAAGGGACCGCAATATGGCGCTCGGCGGCGGCTCGCAAGACGCCGAAGCCCACCATGTCGTTGGCGGCGAAGATCGCGGTCGGCCGATCACGTTCCAGCAGCGCCACTGCTGCGTTGTATCCGCTGGGGCTGGTGAAATCACTTTCGACCACCCATGAATCGGGCACCGGGATGCCCGCTTGCTGCATGGCGCGTTGATACCCTGCCAGCCGCATGCGCGCCACACTGGTCTCGGCCGGGCCGCAGATGCAGGCGATGTGCCGATGGCCCAGTTCCAGCAAATGCGAGGTCGCCAGGTACGCCCCCAGCTCGTGATCGATGCGCACCAGGTCAGCCGAAATGTGCTCCAGGTCCCGGTCGACGATGACCATCGGCGTGCGCACCCCCGCCAGCCCGTCGACCATGCCGTTGTCGCCGCCCACGGATGACACGATCAAACCGTCCACGCGCTTTTCCAGCAGGACCCGCAGGTAGCTGCGCTGCTTGTCCGAGTTGTCATCGGAGTTGCAGAGGATCACGCAAAAGCCGTTGCGCTCGCAGTAGTCCTCGATCCCTCGGGCCAGTTCGGCGAAGTACGGGTTGATGCCGTTGGGAATCAACAGGCCGATGGTGGCTGTGGCCTTGGCTTTCAGCGAGCGGGCGACCGCACTGGGTACGTAGTCGAGCTGGGCGATGGCCGCTTCGACCTTGACCCGCACCTCTTCGCTCACCGGCCGGGTTCTGTTCATCACGTGGGACACCGTGGTGTAGGAAATCCCGGCCAGCGCCGCCACATCTTTGATCGTGGCCATGTCAGCCGCGCCGTTTCGCGCGATGGCTGCGGTAAGTGTCGAGCACCACTGCCACGACGATCACGGCGCCGGTGATGATGCGCTTGGTCGGCTCGGTGGCGCCGATCTGGGCAAGCCCGGCCGCCAGCACTGAAATGATCAACACGCCGAAAAAGGTGCTGATCACCGAACCGCGTCCGCCCATCAGGCTGGTGCCGCCGATCACCACCGCTGCAATGACCTGCAGCTCCAGGCCGGAACCTGCGTTCGGGTCTGCCGCTTCCAGACGGGAAATCTGAAACAGCGCCGCGACACCGGCCAGCAAGCCCATCAGCGAGAACACCAGGATCTTGTAGGGCTTCGGATTGATCCCGGCCAGACGCACGGCTTCTTCGTTTGTGCCGATCCCGATCAGGTAGCGACCAAACACCGTGCGCGTCAGCACGGCCTGAGCGACGAAGATCACAATCAAAGCAATCACGAACGACGGCGAGATGCCGAAGGCGAAGGGGTTCGAGAGCCAGGCGTAGGAATCGCCGATGTACGCGGTGCGTGAATCGGTCATCTGATACGCGACCCCACGGGCCATTTCCAGCACGCCGAGGGAGACGATAAACGACGGAATCCGCCAGGCCACCGTGATGGAACCGGTGATCGTGCCGGCAACGGTTGCGCAGGCCATTCCCAGCAACGCCGAGGGCAACACGCCCCAGCCCCAGCCGAGCATCGCGACGCTGACCGCCGAGGCCGCCAACGCCAGCACCGAGCCCACCGACAGGTCGATGCCGCCGATGATCAGGATGAAGGTCATGCCCACTGCCAGCACCATCAGATCCGGGATCTGGTTGGCCAGTGTGCTGAAGGTTTCGTAGGACAGGAAATGATCGCTGAGCAGCGAGAACAGCACGATCATCGCCAGCAATGCGCCCGCCAGCCCCAGATAGGTGCCAAGGCCAAAGTAGTTACCGCTGCGTTTGCCGGGGGAAGGAAGCGCTGCGCTGTGAGTCGGGGTTTTCATCAGTCAATCCTGGGCGCGGCGTCGGAGAGCAGCGCATCACGTTTTTGGTAGCCGGCAAACGCGGCAGCGAGCAGTTCGTCCTGGGTCCAGCTGTCGCGTTCGAAGGTGTCGATCAAGCGTCCGGCAGACAGCACGCCGATCCGGTCGCAGATCAGCATCAACTCCCGCAGGTCGCTGGACACCACCACCAACGCCCTGCCCTGGCGCGTCAGGTCGCCCAGCAACGTATAGATGTCGAATTTGGCACCGACGTCGATGCCTCGGGTGGGCTCGTCGAACAGCATCACTTGGCAATCGCGCTCCAGCCAGCGGCCAATCACCACTTTCTGCTGATTGCCGCCGGACAATTCGGACACCAGTTGGGTCGGGCTAGAGCTGCGGATGCGCATGGCATCGACCTGACGCCGGGCCAGCTTCATCTCGGCAGCGCCGTCGACCACCCCGGCTTTGGAAATCGCCTCCATGTTGCCCAGCGCGATGTTGGCGCTGATCGATTGCGAGAGCAGCAAGCCCTCACCCTTGCGGTCTTCGGTGATCAACGCGATGCCATGCCCCACCGCGTCCACCGGAGATCGCACGCTGACCTTGCGCAACGGGCTGCCCACTTCGATGGTGCCGCTGTCAGCGATATCCGCGCCATAGATCAGGCGCATCAACTCCGTGCGGCCGGCGCCGATCAAACCGGAAATGCCGAAGATCTCCCCGGCGCGCACGTCAAAAGACACGTCGAGGACCTTGTCGGAACGGCTCAGGCCCTTCACCGACAACGCGACCGGGCCTATCTTTCGTTCGCCCAGATCGATTTTTTCTCCCAGTTCGCGGCCGACCATCAGGGTCACCAGCTGCTCGCTGTTGTAGTTCGCCATCGCGTCGACGCACACCAGCTTGCCGTCGCGCAGCACGGCAATGCGCTGGGCCACGCGGGCCAGCTCTTCGAGGCGATGGGAGATGTAAATGATCGACACGCCGCGCGCCTGCAGACGGGTGATCTGCTCGAACAGCATCTCGACTTCCCGGGCGGTCAGCATCGCTGTCGGCTCGTCGAGGATCAGCACATGGCAGTCGCCGATCAGGTTGCGCGCAATCTCCACCATCTGTTGATGACCGATGCCCAGCTCGCTGACCAGGGTGTCCGGGTCGATGGCGTCCAGACCGACTTGCGCCATGGCGCTGATCGCGTCCTCACGCAGGCGCTTGCGGTTGATCCAGCCGCCACGGCTGGGAAGGTTGTCCAGGAACAGGTTTTCCGCCACCGACAGGGTCGGCAACAGATTGAGTTCCTGCATGACCATGCGCACGCCGAGCTTTTCAGCCTGGGTGCGGCTGGCCGGTTGATAGGGTTGTCCCTGGAACTGCATCTGCCCGGTGGTGGCCGTGACCAGCCCGCCAATGATCTTGGACAAGGTGCTTTTGCCCGCGCCGTTTTCTCCGGTCAGGGCCAACACTTCGCCACGCATCAGCGTCAGGTCGATGTCGCCGAGGACAGGTTGGGCGTAGGTTTTGCCGATACCGCTGACAGATAGAACAGCGGCCTGAGCAGACGCTGACATAACGCTCTCCACGCCCCCACCTTCGTCAAGCGAAGGCGAGGGCTATTTCAGGTGTGTGAGACGGAACTGGGCTTTATTGCGGCTTGGTGACCAGCTCTACGGGGGTCTCGATCACACCGTCCTTGATGTCGAGTTTTTCGCCTTTGATCATCTTCAGCGCAGTGTCGATACCGAACACGGCCTGACGCGCGGCAAACTGGTCAGCTGTGGCGAGGACGCGACCGTCTTTGAGCATGGGCTTGATGGCGTTGATGTTGTCGTAGCCGACCACTTGCACTTTGCCCGCCTTGCCTGCGGCACGAACCGCCGACACCGCACCCAGCGCCATGCTGTCGTTACCGGCCAGCAAGGCCTTCAGGTTCGGGTATTCGTTGAGCATGGCCGAGGCGACGGCGTTGCCCTTGTCGATTTCCCAGTTACCCGATTGCGTGGAGACGATCTTCATCTGCGCGCCATCCATTGCGTCCTTGAAACCGGCCGTACGCTGCTGCGCGTTGGTGGTGGTCGGTACGCCTTCGATGATGCCGACCTGGTCGCCCGCCGTCAGTTGTTTGGCCAGGTAGTCGCCCACCAGCTTGGCGCCTTTGCGGTTGTTCGGGCCTACGAACGGCACGTCCATGCTTTTGCTCTTGAGCACGTCGACGTCGAGTTGATTGTCGATGTTCACGACCTTGATGCCCGCGTCCATCGCCTTCTTGAGCACCGAAGCCAGGGCCTTGGAATCAGCCGGTGCGATGACCAGCGCATCGACTTTCTTGACGATCATCTGGTTGACGATGTCGATCTGCGCGGCGGTGTCGGATTCGTTCTTGATGCCGTTGGAAATCAGGTCGAAATCGGCGGCGTGTTCTTTCTGGTAGACCTTGGCGCCATCTTCCATAGTCAGGAAGAATTCGTTCGCCAGGGACTTCATGACCAGCGCAACGGTGGGCTTTTTGGCGTCATCGGCGAAGGCAGAAGAAACAGGGAGGGAGACAGCAGTGGCTGTGAGCATGGCAACAGCAAGAAGGCGTGCAGCGAAGGGCAGCTTCATGGGGGGTTACTCCGACATTATGATTATTTTATCGGCACCGCTGGCGCATCGAGAGTAAACGGCATTCGAGGCGCAAACGTTTGCGTGATGGGGACTATGAGAATCCCCAGCAGATTTGTCAACCGTCAGAATAGAAGCTTTTTTTGACTGGCGAGTCATTGCGCGAGGGTGTCGAGGGATACATGTGGGCCAGTCACACCAGAGTGCACGAAGACCGAGTGCGAAAAAGGGCTGGCACCTTGCGGAGCCAGCCCTGTCTTTCAATCCTCTTCCTTGACCGTCGCCACATCATCGGCGCGGACTTTGACGGTTCGGCCCGAGATGTCCTCGAATTCATAGAACCCGTCTTTGGTCTTGGTCTTCGGCGCGTCCTTGGTGACGTACTGCGTACCGTTTTGCAGGGTAACGACGGTGGCTGTGGAGCAACCCGCCAGCATCGCAGACATGGCGAACGCAATGGGCAACGCTAACTGTTTGATATTCATGAAGACTCCTGCGTTATATAAGGTGCGAACTGATTCGCCGATACGCCATCAGATCGACGCAATGGAAATTGGTTCGCCGGTCCGGCCTCTCGGACAACGCTGGGGCCGCGCTTTGTCCTACAGAGGTGTTGCGAAACGTCCCGCACTCAAATACTGTATGCATGTACAGCAAAAACAAGGGATCCTTTTCGTGTCAAAAAACAACGCCCCCGCTGCTCCCGGCCCGTACGAGCGACTGGCCATCCGCATCCAGAAAATCATCAATTCGACCAATGCCCAGAAATCCAAGGCTGCGCTGATCTTCCGCCTGCCAGACGAATCCGAGGATGACTGGAACCAGCTGCTGGGGGAAATCGCCGAGAACGATAACGTCACCCTCGCCTACCGGGATGACGGCGGTATCCAGGTGTTCTGGACGGTGCCGAAGGAAGACTGACGCCATGATATCCAGGCTTATAACCCTGCTGGGCACCTGCGTCCTGCTGACAGGGCCGATGGCCGCGCACGCCGAAGCGCCTCGCACCTTCAGTGAAGCAAAGAAGATTGCCTGGGGCCTGTATGCCCCGCAATCCACCGAGTTCTACTGCGGTTGCAAGTACAGCGGCAACAAGGTCGATCTGGCCGCCTGCGGTTACGTGCCACGCAAAAATGCCACGCGGGCCAGACGCATCGAGTGGGAGCACATTGTGCCGGCCTGGCAGATCGGTCATCTGCGCCAGTGCTGGCAGAACGGTGGACGCAAGAACTGCACGCGCAACGATCAGATCTACAAGCTGGCCGAAGCCGACCTGCACAACCTGGTGCCGAGCATCGGCGAAGTGAACGGCGACCGGAACAACTTCAGTTTTGGCTGGCTTCCCGTGCACGCAGGTCAATACGGGTCATGCCTGACGCAGGTGGACTTCAAGGCGAAGAAGGTCATGCCCCGGCCATCAATTCGCGGAATGATTGCCCGCACCTATTTCTACATGAGCAAGCACTACAACCTGCGGCTCTCTCGCCAGGACACGCAGCTTTATCAGGCCTGGAACAAGACCTATCCGGTGGAAAGCTGGGAGCGTCAGCGCAATCAGCGTGTGGCGTGCGTGATGGGACACGGGAATGATTTTGTCGGTCCCGTGAATTTGAAAGCCTGCGGCTGAACCCTTCAAATGCGGGTCAACATGCTCTATTCGCAGGTTCTGGACGCATCTTGCATTCGAACAGATATGGCACAAAGCCGCTTATCGGCGTGACGCTCAAATGCTGGAGAGATCGTGTAATTTTTCGTGTACCAAGCCTATTGAAAACCACATTTGGGTTTCGATGCGTTGGCGCAAGTCTGTACTCAACATCTCACAGGCGGGGGACGACAATGAATGATTACAAGGATTTTGAAATTCATTACCAGTTGCGCGGGGAGCCTCGACACTTTAGCCATCAGACCCAAAGCCTGAGTGAAAGCGAAGCGTTGTATTTCGCTACCCTTCACGCCGGCGTGGCGCAGATGGACGGTGGTGTGTGCGCACGCCCGGTCAGGCTGGCGATTATTCAGGCCGAGCGGCTGGGCATCACCAAGGTTCGCTGGAAACGCACCTGAGTTCAGGGAAATTCCAAACAAATGCCCAATCAGGTGGTCCCAATTTACATGCAGCGCTCATGACACCAGCAAAGCGAGGTAAATATGACCATCGATAACGCATTGAAAAACGAAGTCCTCACCCGTCTGCTCCACGCTCACCCAGCCGGCCTCGGCAAGGAGGTGCTGGATAATTACCGGGGTGAACACGCGGTGGCGGATACGCTGGAACACTTGCAGGAACACGGTTTGATTCACGACGGTAGCGTGGACACCGCCAGCAAGGGAGAGCGGTCCCTGCATTACCCGATCAAGTTGAGTTCGGCAGGCGTAGTGGCTGCCAAGAGCGTCGATCAGTGACCTGAACACGCACATAAAAAACCCGGCTTCGGCCGGGTTTTTTATTGCAGCGCTGAGCCGCGGAATCTGGTGTTCTCCCCAAGCGCTGCGCGTCTGATCATCCATGAGCCGGTCAGGCAACAGCACTACAGGGGAACGGGAAGCAGACTACAACTCAAGTCGGATAATCGTCACCCCTGCAATTGTGACTTTATTAGTCTGCGACGGTTGAAAACGACTCAACCGCCGGGTAATGACCGGTACCATCGGGCCACGGCGTCAGCAATTCGAAGCCTGTCTCGGTCACGGCCACCATGTGTTCCCACTGCGCCGACAACGACAGGTCGCGGGTCAATACCGTCCAGCCGTCATCCAGCATATGCGTGCCAGGTTTACCGGCGTTGATCATGGGCTCGATGGTAAAGACCATGCCCGGCTTGAGCCGCATGCCCTTCCCCGCCGCGCCGTAATGCAGCACCTGTGGGTCTTCGTGGTACTTGCGCCCGATGCCGTGACCGCAATATTCACGCACCACGCTGAAGCCTTCACGATGGGCCACCGTCTGAATGGCGTGACCGATATCCCCGAGGGTCGCGCCGGGCTTGACGGCATGGATGCCGGCCAGCGTCGCTTCATACGTGGTGTCCACCAGAAGCCTGGCCTGAGGGCTGACGTCACCCACCAGGTACATGCGACTGGTATCGCCGTGCCAGCCGTCCTTGATCACCGCTACATCGATGTTGACGATGTCACCGTCCTTGAGGATGTCGTCCGGCGAGGGAATCCCGTGGCACACCACGCTGTTGGGCGAAATGCACGTGGTCTTGGTAAAGCCGTGGTAGCCCACGTTGGCCGGAATGACTTTCAGCTCATTGACGATGTAGTCGTTGCACAGGTCGTCCAGTGCTTCGGTGCTGACACCGGCCTTGACGTGCGGCGCAATCATCGCCAACACATCTGCGGCCAACCGGCCTGCTACCCGCAGCCCGACCAGGTCGGCTTCGCTTTTGATACTGACGTTCATCGGGCCACCGCGCTGGCTTGAAGAGTCGAGGGGGTAATGTCGCAGGGCTGCGCGCTCAGCACCGTTGCGCCTGAGGCTTCGGCGCGGATGAGCAATTGGCAGATCTCGCTGTAATTGAATGTGGGGTGCAGTTCGGCCAGCATGCCGATGCGCATCCAGTGCTCGGCCTGCGCATTGATCGAGCGGCTGAGCGCAGCGCTGACCGAGCGGATATTGGCGTGCATCTGTTCTGAAATCTTGACCAGTCCCATGGATCACCTCGTGTGGAATATACGAAGCATAAACAGTTCATATATTCGCCACAACCCGGTGTACGGGCGAGACCAGGGTCAGCTGAGTGATTCGATGTGGGTGTTGCATTCCGACAATGACGTTGCGAGCTGTGAGATCGCTTCCTGATCGTTCTCATTCATCACTCGGTAATGCGAGATGATACGTCGCTCGGCATCGCTCAATGACTCAGTGGCCATGGGCATACGCTTGCCGGAGAGGATATACAGGACATCAATGCCCTTTTTATTCAAAGCGGCGAGGTAATCGGACCGGGGGATACGATCACCGCTTTCATACTTCCCCTGAGCGTTGGCTTCAACCCCGCCAATCGAACCAAACTCGTGCTGTGACAGGCCCAAGCGCTTTCGCACTTCTTTTAACCGCGAGCCAAAATCTTTCATAAACAGAAGCCCCCAACCTTGACTATCGTTTACTGCTGACCCCACTGACGTTCTGGAGTTGCGACGTGATGCCGCCAGTCCGGCTCAGCGGCCTATCGGTTCAAGCGCGGCGCACACCGGTCGATAGACTTGGGGATGGTTGTCATGTCCCGGTGGCAACCCGATACGTGCAGTTCGGAGAGCCCATCGTGATGACCTATTTACTGGCGTGGTGCGCGGTGTCAGTGATTGGCACCTGGATTGCGTTGGCGCTGATAAAAACCGGGAAACGCCGTGAACCCGAGGCGGACCGGATTCAGATGGCAGCCCGCGAGATACACTCAACTGCGGCGACTCATCTGGAACGCTGACCCTGGGCCCCCGGTAAACCGAGCGGAATCACTCGGTGTGCGTCTGAGTAGCGGCTGACGGGTTCAACTCGCTGTCGATCGCGGCAAGGGATGCCTGGTAGTGGCGAACGCCGGATGCCAGCGCAAGAAAGTCTTCGCGCTGCATTTCATTGCCCCATACCGAGCTGAAGGTCTGCTCTTGCGGATGACGAGCGAATTCAAAGCTATTGTCGATTCGAGCGGTTTGCATGGTCAACTCCGTTTCATTGAACACTGGTTAAACATACAGTATTTGGATCGCTGACCAAACGCAAGCGCCGTTCTGACGAGCGGTGGCATCGCGCTACCCCTTCAGGCCTCGCTCAAGTGCCTGAGACGCTCAAGATCCGCAGCTGCCAACGCAATGCCATCGGCCATCGATTTTTCCCGCTGTGCATAGCGCCGATCCCCCGGCAAGCGCGCCTGCCCCACACCCTGCATCTGATGCACAAGCACCTCGCTGCGCTGGGCGAAGTCCTGCCCGCGGCCCTTGTCCGGATCGATCACGATGATCAATTGCCCGGTCCAGGGCGTCTGCGCGCCAGGGTGAGCGGACCAGTCGAACTCGAACGAGAAATTCCCGCCGGTCAACGCCGCCGCCAGCAACTCGACCATCATCGACAGCGCCGAACCCTTGTGACCGCCAAACGGCAGCAACGCCCCGCCGTCGAGAATGGCCTTGGGATCACAGGTCGGTGCGCCGTCGCGATCCAGCCCCATGCCGGGGGGCAACAGGCGCCCTTCCCGGGCCGCGATCTGCACGTCACCGTGGGCCATGGCACTGGTGGCCATGTCAAACACGATGGGGTGGCCGCCCGCACGGGGCGCGGCGAACGCAATGGGGTTGGTCCCGAACAACGGTTTCTGCGCACCGTGCGGCACCACACACGTCATGCTGTTGACCACGCTCAATGCCACCAGACCTTGCTCGGCGAACGGTTCGACGTCGGGCCAGAGCGCGGCGAAATGGTGCGAGTTGCGGATGGCCAGAATGGCAATGCCGGCGCTTCTGGCCTTCTCGATCAGCAAGGGTTTGGCCGCCTCCAGCGCCGGTTGCGCAAAACCGCCGCCTGCGTCGACCCGCACGAACGCCGCACCAGCGTCCTCAACGGTGGGGACCACGTCACCCTTTACCCAGCCGGCCGCCAGCGACGACAGGTAACCCTTGATGCGGAAAATCCCGTGACTGTGGGAGCCGTCGCGTTCGGCGCTCGCGCAATTGGCCGCCAGCACCGCTGCGACGTCGGCGGAGGTGCCGTGGCGGACGAAAATCTGCTGCAACAGCGCGGTGAGTTCGTTGAACGAAATCGCCTGCACGGCGGTGGTTTCGTGGGGTGAGGACATCTGAAGCTCCGGTGTGAGAGTGAGAAGCGCAAGCCCGCTAAACCGTGCGGCACCTTGGGATTAGCGGGCACAGGTGGGCGCCGGTCATGCCGGACGGGGTGTCAGAATTTTCTGAAAAAAGAAGCGCTTGTGCCCCGGCGGATAGTCATCGATGTGACCGAACTCGACATACCCGTGGCGACGATAGAACTCCGGCGCCTGGAAATCGAAGGTGTCGAGCCATATCCCGACGCACTGACGCTCGCGGGCCAGGTCTTCGGCGCGCTGCATCAACGTCGTGCCCAGGCCCTGCCCGCGTGCCTGCTCCGGCACCACCAGCAGTTCGATGAACAGCCAGCGATACAGAACCCGCGCGTGCAGGCCGCCGATGATCGCGTTGGTGGCTTCGTCGCGCACGAACAGCGCCAGTTTCTCCGACAGGCCATCGCCCGCCTGCTGCGCGTTATAGACCTTGAGTGGCTCAAGAATGGCAAGCCGGTCTTCTTCAGTGGGATGGGTGTTGAGTTCGATCCGCACGCTCATGCGTCGCTTCCTGCTGACTATGGATGAAAGCAGCAGCCTAGAGGCAATCGAGGGGGTACGTAAAGAATGGTGTCGGCAGGACACCGAGGGCAGAAACAACAACAGCGCAAACCGTTGCGCTGTTGAAGGGGGTCAAGCGAGGGGATGGATCAGTCTTTCTGATCTCGGAGGACATTGCCCGACATTCCGTCGATGCGGAACTCGTAGGTCAGGCTGTCGGCCTTGCGCCCTTCGCCTTCCCAGTAGCCATTGTCATCGGCTTCGATTTTGTAGACTTCGGTGTAACCCGCCGATTTGGCCTTTTCAATGGCCTTCTCGATGGTGATCCAGCCCGGCGCGGGCTTGTCGGCCAAAGCCACCTGGGCAGTGGCCAGGGCGGCGGTGGCGAGGATGGCAGCAGTCAGTTTCTTGATCATGTTTGAACTCCATTTTCCCTATTTGGGCTTTATGACTTGCGGGGGTTTGGAGTTCTCATGAAAAAAAATAGTTCACCCAAGGTCTGTAACCCGGTGCGTCAGCTTCAGTGCTTGACCTTGCGGCGCATGATGCCGTTGACCACCACGACCACCACCGCCACGAAGATAGCGATGTATTGAAAAGTCTTCTCGGTGATCACGCCACTGTTCTGAAGATGCGACAGGCCCAGCATGATTGCCAGCACCGCCAGGGCGATGAGGATCGAATAAATCAAACGCTGCTTGTTGGTCATTTCGGTTTTCCTGAAAACGGGTAGACATCATTCGTGCGGGACAAATGCGCGCTCATGTTACGCCGTAATACGAACACTGGCACCGTCGAGGCGCGGATGCAGCCATTTGCCGCGCTGAATCGGTCACGGCAGCATGGTTTAATGCGCATTGTTTCAACCCTTCATGCCACGTCATCTCAACAAGGAGTTTCCAATGCCCCATGAAGGCAGCCTGTTACAGGCCGCAGTCGTGTTTTTGTGTGCCGCCGTTCTGGCCGTTCCATTGGCCAAGCGGCTGCAATTGGGCGCCGTCATCGGGTATCTGATCGCGGGTGTGATCATCGGGCCGTCGGTTCTCGGCCTGATCGGTAATCCCCAGAGCGTTGCGCACATTTCCGAGCTGGGCGTTGTGCTTCTGCTGTTCATCATCGGCCTTGAGTTGTCCCCCAAACGGCTGTGGGTGATGCGCAAATCAGTGTTTGGCGTCGGCCTGGCCCAAGTGCTGATGACCGGCATGGCGATTGGCGCAGTGGCCTGGTTCGGGTTTGGCCAGCCGCTCAACACCGCCGTGGTCCTGGGCCTGGGCCTGGCGCTGTCGTCTACCGCGTTCGGGCTGCAAAGTCTGGCCGAGCGCAAGGAGCTCAATGCCCCGCATGGGCGTCTGGCGTTTGCCATCCTGCTGTTCCAGGACATCGCGGCCATCCCGCTGATTGCCATGGTGCCGCTGCTGGCGGGCGTCGACCACCTGACCACCGGCGGCGGCCAGTGGCGACATGGCCTTCAAGTCTTGGGCGTGATCGCCATCGTGGTGATTGGCGGGCGCTATTTGCTGCGCCCGGTGTTCCGGATTGTCGCCAAAACCAGGCTTCAGGAAGTCTCCACCGCCACCGCACTGCTGGTGGTGATCGGCACGGCGTGGCTGATGGACCTGGTGGGCGTGTCGATGGCGCTGGGGGCGTTCCTCGCCGGGCTGCTGCTGGCCGACTCCGAATACCGCCACGAGCTGGAATCGCAGATCGAGCCGTTCAAGGGCCTGCTGCTGGGACTGTTTTTCATCAGCGTTGGCATGGGCGCGAACATCGGCTTACTGTTCAGTGCCCCGCTGGCTGTGATCGGTCTGACGCTGCTGCTGATCGCCCTGAAATTGCCGCTGTTGTATTTCGTCGGGCGGCTGGCCGGCGGGCTGGGCAAACAAAGCGCGTTGCGCCTGGGTCTGGTGTTGGCGGCGGGCGGTGAGTTCGCCTTCGTGGTGTTCAAAATCGGACGTGATCAGGGCCTGTTCGAACCGCAGCTGTACGACTTGCTGGTGCTGACGATCACGCTGTCCATGGCGGTGACGCCGCTGTTGTTGCTGGCGATGGCGCGCTGGCTGAAGCCCAAGGCGGTGGTCAAGGAAGTCCCGCAAGAGTACCGCGACATCGAATCCGACAGCCCTCGGGTGGTGATCGCCGGCATGGGCCGCATGGGGCAGATCGTGGCGCGGATTCTGCGGGCGCAGAACATCTCGTTCGTGGCGCTGGACACTTCGGTCGAAACCATCGAGCTCACCCGCAGCTTCGGCGACTTGCCAGTGTTTTACGGGGACCCGCTGCGACCGGAAATCCTGCGCGCCGCCAAGGTCGATCAGGCCGAGTACTTCGTGATTGCCACGGACGATCCGGATGCCAACATCAAGACCGCCGAATTGGTGCGCAAGCTCTATCCGCACATGAAAATCATCGCCCGGGCCCGCAACCGCCAGCACGTGCACAGGCTGATGGACGTGGATGCGCAAGCGGTGCGTGAGACGTTCTATTCCAGCCTTGAGATGACCCGTCGCACGCTGGTGGGCCTGGGGTTGAGCCAGGCCCAGGCCGATGCACGCATCAGCCGTTTCAAGCGCCACGATGAACAGGTGCTCAATGCGCAGCACCTGATTTATGACGACGCGGTCAAGGTCAAACAGACGGCACTCGAAGCGCGCAAAGAACTGGCGGAACTGTTCGAAGCCGACCGTCGGAGTGAGGAAGCGGCTAAAGCGTGAACCCCCGCGTTTCTGTAGGAGCCAACTTGTTGGCGAAAGGTTTGTGCGGTGACTCAGATACACCGCTTCGCGAACAAGTTCGCTCCTACAGGCAAGAGGTTCTGCTCAGCTAGCCCAGCACTTCACTGAGCGGGATGAAGGTCAGCAGATCCCCTTGCACCACGGTGGTGCCTTCGCGCACTTCGATCAGGCCATCGGCCCAGGCTGCGCTGCGCAGGACACCGGAGCTCTGATTGCGATAGGCGACCACGCGCCCCTGCTCCATCCGGCCCCGCAGGTATTCGCGACGAGTACCCGGCTTGTTCCAGACGAACCCCGCCGGCACCTTGAACTGCAGCGGCTGCACCTTTTCCACGCCCAAACGGCGCAACAGATATGGCCGCGCCAGCAACGCGAACGTCACCAGTGTCGAGGCGGGATTTCCCGGCAGGCCGATCACCGGCACGCCGCGAAAATGGCCGAAGGTCAGCGGCTTGCCCGGTTTGATCGCCAGCTTCCACAGCGACAGCTCGCCCTCTTCACGCAAGGCTTTGCCCAGAAAGTCCGCTTCGCCCACCGACACGCCGCCGGTGGACAGAATCAGGTCCACGTCATTGAGCCGACTCAAGGCCGCGCGGGTTTTGTCCATGTCATCAGGAAGAATGCCCGCATCCACCACCTCACAACCCAGGCGCTTGAGCCAACTGCAGAGTAAAACGCGGTTGCTGTTGTAAATCTGGCCCGGTCCGAGGGGCTGACCCGGCTCGATCAGCTCATCGCCCGTGGACAGCACCGCCACCCGAGGGCGGCGCACCACGTCCAGTTGCGCGAGCCCCATCGTCGCCGCCAACCCCATTTCAATCGGGCCCATCACGGTGCCGGCGTCAAGCACGGTATCGCCAACGGTGGTTTCCTGGCCCTTGGGCCGAATGTTCTGCAGCGCCAGCATCGGCTCGGTGAAGCGCACGCGCTCATCAGCCATGACTTCGGCGTTTTCCTGCATTTCAACGCAGTCAGCGCCCTCCGGCACCGGCGCCCCCGTGAAAATCCGTGCGCACGTGCCCGGCTGCAACGGGTCGGGGGCCTGTCCGGCAAAAATGCGTTGGGTCACCACCAGCGGCTCGCCGGTCCAGTCCGCCCTGCGCAGGGCGTAACCGTCCATGGCGCTGTTGGGCCACGGTGGCAGATCGAGGCTGGAAATCAGATCGTCGGCAAGTACCCGGCCCTGCGCATCGGCCAGCAGCACCTGCTCGCGTTCCAGAATCGGGGTCGCCTGGGCCATGGCGATCAACCGCGCCATGGCCTCTTCCACCGGGATCAGCCCCGGCTTTGCAGGTTCGCTCATCGGATCACCCTCGGGTCCCGCAGGGCTCTGCTTGCTTGAGGTGCGGCACGAAGTTGCACGGGCGGAATCGCGAATCCAGCTGCTGCGCGAGAATGCCGTCCCAACCGGTGCGCACGGCGTTGGTCGAACCGGGCAGGCAGCAGACCAGGGTCCCATTGGCCAGGCCAGCCAGCGCGCGGGACTGGATGGTGGAGGTGCCGATGTCCGGCACGGAAATCTGGCGGAACAGCTCGCCAAAACCATCCACTTCTTTGTCCAGCAGGCAAGCGACGGCTTCAGGGGTACTGTCGCGCCCGGTGAAGCCGGTGCCGCCGGTAATCAGCACGACCTGCACCTCATCGTCGGCAATCCAGGTGGCGACCTGAGCGCGGATTTTGTAGAGGTCATCCTTGAGCAGCACGCGCTCGATCAGGCCGTGGCCGGCTTCGGTCAAGCGGTCGACAAACATCTGCCCGGAGGTATCGGTTTCACGTGTGCGGGTGTCGCTGACCGTCAAAACGGCAATGTTCAGGGGTACGAAAGGTGTGTCTGCCTTGGCTTTCATCGGCGAGGTCCGGTTGTAGGGGAAACAGGCGGGTGTTATATCACAGCACTTCTTTTCACTGCGCTGATCGAGTCCGCCATGCCTGACACCCCTTTTCTTGCGCCCTGCTCCGTTGTGTTATTGGCCGGCGGCCAAGGCCAACGCATGGGCGGGCAGGATAAAGGCCTGATCCAATGGCGCGGCGAACCGCTGATTGCGGCGATCCACCGAGTCGTTCGGCCACTGACGGACGACCTGATCATTTCGTGCAATCGAAACCCGGACCGCTATGGCGAGTACGCCGATCGGCTGGTGCATGACGACCAGCCGGATTTCCCCGGCCCGTTTGCCGGTATTCGTGCAGGGCTGGCCGTGGCGCGCCATGGTTCGGTATTGATCCTGCCGTGCGATGTGCCGCGACTGGACCTTGCGTTGATACACGGTCTGCGCGAAACCGCGCAGGCCCACCCGGACCGGCCGGTGATGGTGCGCCAGGGCGAGCAGTGGGAGCCATTGGTGTGCCTTATCCCGCGTGTTCACGCCGTCGCGTTCGAACAGGACTGGCAGGACGGACAGCGCAGCCCGCGCAAGACCCTGTTGCGCCTCGGCGCTGTGGCGTGGCAATGCGACGCCGACGACCCGCGGCTGGCCAACCTGAACACACCGGATCTGTTGACCCGGATCAACGACTGAAGGGGCCAGGCAGATTTCATGGAACTTAGCCGGGCGCACCCGCGTCAGAACCCTCACTAAACAAAGAATCCACCTCGGAGACACAGTAATGAACCCACGGACTATTCCCGCAGCCTTTTTGCTCGCAGTGAGCCTTGCCACCCTCGCCGGTTGCTCGTCGCCCACTGTGATCACTTTGAATGACGGCCGTGAAATCCAGGCGACCGACACCCCGAAGTTTGACGAAGAATCAGGTTTCTACGAGTTCAAGCAATTGGACGGCAAAGAAACCCGCGTCAACAAAGACCAGGTGCGTACCGTCAAGGACCTGTAAGTCTTGAGGTAGCAAAAAAAGCCCGCATTCGTGCGGGTTTTTTTATGCCGCAACTGTTGCCCCTGTAGGAGCCAACTTGTTGGCGAAGCGCTCGGGTGGCAGATGAGCTACCAAGAACCTTTTCGCGAATAAATTCGCTCCTACAGAAACACGATTGGCTACCAATCGAGGGTCAACTGGCTTTTGAACGAGCGCGGTTCACCGGTCAGTGGGTCGTTGAAGCTCAACGCTTGCGCCAGCAGCTTGAGCGGTCGATCAAAATCGTCTGCGGCGTCGGGCAGCACGTCCGGGTAAAACGGATCGTTGCAAATCCCCGCCCCCAGAGCCGCCATGTGCACCCGCAACTGGTGCTTCTTGCCGGTGATCGGGTACAGCGCGTAACGCCATAACGGGCCGTTGCGTTCGATCACTTCGATGCGTGTCTCGGTGTTGCTGTCGCCCGGCCCTTCCTGCATCCGGAAAAAGGGGCTGCCTTCCACCAGACGGGTCTTGTGCACCCTGGGGAACTCCAGGCCCGGCAGCGCAGGCGCAATCGCTTCATAGCGTTTGTCGATCTGGCGCGTTGGAAATAACGCTTGATACGCAGATCGGGTCTGCTTGTTCGCCGAAAACAGCACCAGGCCTGCGGTGTGCCGATCAATTCGGTGCAGCGGCACTAGATCCGGGTTATCCAGACGACGTATCAAGCGCCTGAGCAGGGTTTGCTCGACATACTCGCCTGCCGGCGTGACGGGCAAAAAGTGCGGCTTGTCGGCAACCACCAGATGCGCGTCGGCATACAGGATCGTTTCCAGCACCGGGATGGGCACCTCGTTGGGGACTTCCCGAAAATAATGGATGCGCAGCCCTTCCTTGTACGCCAGGTCAACGGCAATCGGTCTGCCCTCGCCGTCCAGCACCCGTCCTCGAGCGACACGGTCCAGCCACTGCTCACGGCTGATGGCGCTGAAGTGCTCGCACAGGCAATCGAGCACGGTCGGCCATGCACCGGGCGGCAGGTACAGCGTGCTGGCTTGCAGGTGGGCGGCGGTGAAAGCGGATTCAGACATGCGAAGCTCAGGATTGGTGGCAGCCATGGCGGCGAGGCGCGCATTATCACCCAGCCGTTTACCACTGCGCGAGCACGCTGCGGCGTTTCACCGGCAGGGCTCTATTTCAAGGGTTCCAAATGCCTGCGACGACATGCCGCAGGTTTAAAACCTCTAAGTTGTCTGACAACTACATGAATACGCTGGAAAGCCGCCCCTGATTTGTTCTAAAATGTTTCGAAATCGGTAAGCAGGCGCCAGACCGAACGCAAACGACCACGTCGTGATGTTGTTCGAACGCGCCGCAAGACCTGACTACATAAAAAGAAAGCCCGTCATTGACGGGCTTTTTTCGTTTTCAGCATCTGTTCAGTGCGCCGTGCCTGGACGCCGAGCCTTTAGCCGTCGGCACTGGAGACTCACGCATCACCGAGCTGCCACTGCCCACGCCAGATTTTCTCTTACGCACTTTTGAGGTTATCCCCATGCTGGTTCAACTGTTTCAATGGATCAAACGCCTTTCCACGGGCACCGCGTCGCAGAGCGACGAAAACTATTCCGAAACCTTTTCCGGTGAACACAGCGACATCGGTCGCTGGACGTTCTTGTCGGTAGCCATCGTTTTCACCCTCAGCCTGTACGTCGTGGCCGGCCTGGGTTACTACGCCAAGGTTCACGTCTGGGACGGCATGACCGAACAGCAGAAAGAAGCGGTCTCCCAGGCGATGGTCGTCAATACGCAATACCTGTAACGCCTGTGCACTGAAGTCGCTGACCTGTCGCCGACCGGTTCAGCGCAAGAATTCAACCACCTGCCCGGCGTCGAATGGCCAGTCCAGTTCGGCGCCGGTGTCGGTGCGCCGCAACACCGGAATACGCAGCCCGTATTGCTCGGTCATCGTCACGCTTTCACCGATGTCCACCAGCTCGACCATCAGCCCGTGCTCCACCAAGGGCATCAATTCGGCTTCCGCCACTTCGCACAAATGACAGCCCAGGGTGCCGAACAGTTGGCATTCAGGTGGCATGATTGCGCCCTCTGATCAAGATGATGGATCGCCAGTTTAGGCCCGGCCGCACACAGCGTCGAGCCGGTACGCTGTCGTCTGTCCTTAGCCCTCGATCCTTGTTTCGCTTACCGGCGCGCCTGACATTGGAGCGCCCTCTGCCCTCGCGCACCGATTCAAAGCACATGGCGAATCCTCAGCCGTTTGCTCACCGATACAGCAATTGGAAGGAACCTTCAGTAATCAGCCATACTCGAAAACCCATATTGCCACCTCAACGGAGAAAACCATGGCCCTTCAAACTGCAGAGAAAGCCCAAGACATCCTGATGGCGGATTTCCAGACCCTGGTAGCCGACACCGAGAAGCTGCTGGCACATACCGCGACACTGGCTGGCGATCAGGCCGACGAGCTGCGCGGACAGATTCAGGAAAGTCTGTTGCGTGCCCGGGAAACCCTGAAGTTGACGGAAGAGGCGCTGCGCGAGCGTGGCAAGGCTGCAGTGATCGCCACTGAAGATTACGTCCAAACCAATCCATGGCAGTCCGTCGGCATCGCCGCCGGTGCCGGGTTCCTGCTGGGTCTGTTGGCCACAAGGCGCTAAAAGCTATGACTTTGGGAACGGAATCCGGTCCTTCTTCGACCGATAACACCTCATCTCCTCGTCGACTCGGCGCAGCTTTTCTGGGTTTGCTGCATACCCACGTGGAGCTGTTCGGCATCGAACTTCAGGAACAGAAAGCACGCACCGTCAGCCTGCTGCTGTTCGCAGGCCTGGCCTTGGTGTTTGCCTTGCTGCTGCTGATCGGTCTGTCGGCACTGTTCCTGATCCTGGTCTGGGACAGCTACCGCCTGATGGGCATTGTCGCTTTGTGTGGCTTTTACACGCTGGCGGCCCTGTTCTGTGCGATGAGACTGAAATCAGCCATTTTCGATGAGTCTTCGCCCTTCCACTCCACGCTGGAAGAATTGGCCAATGACCGTGAGCGATTGATGCCATGAGCCGTCCTGAAATGCCTCATTCCAACAATCGTCGTGAACTGCGCAAGGCATTGATCCGTCTGCGCATGGAAATGCATCGGCAGGAAATCCGTCACGAGTCCGGGCAGCTGATGCGTCCCTTGCATCGCATGCGCGGGATGACCCAGGACTGGCAAGGCACTTTGGGCATTAAACATGCGCCGTTGTGGGGTGTCGGGCTCGTGTCATTTCTGGGATTTTTGACCGGCAAAGGCACGCGCAGCAAACGCACCGGAACAGTCGGTCGCCTGGTCAAGCTCAGCGCAACGCTGTTGCCTCTGGTCAAGCTGGCGATCCAGGGGAGCAATCGCCGCCGCTGAACTGGCCATTTGGCTACGTTCTTGCAACCACATCCGTCCAATCCTTTCCCCCGTTGGTTCGCCCCCGGGGGAAAGGTGCGTGCTCGCTGAAAATAACCTTAATGCATCACTGAGGAGGCCCCGTGATCGATGGGCAACCGCTAGCCTGTTTTCAGCCGTTCATCGACACCGCCACCGGTCGCATCGCAGGGATTGAAGCCCTGGGCCGTGTTCGCCTGGAAAACGGCCGGCTGCAATCGGTCGGCCCGCTGTTCGCCGACCCGAAAACGCCAGGCACCGCCCTGCGCCGGATGGACCGTTTGATCCGTGACAATGCCCTCAGCCGTCTGAACGAAGCCCCGGATGACTGGTTCCTGAGTCTGAACATCTCCCCGCGCTGGATCAGCCGTCTGCGCGCCGGCCAACCGCTGCCGAGCCTGCAGCAAATGCAGCAACACGGCATTGCGCCGGAGCGTATCGTGTTCGAGATCACTGAGCTGGGCGGCGATACCCAGCGCCTGAGTGAGGTCGTGGCGCGCTACCGTGAAGCCGGTGCGCGTATCGCCATTGACGACTTCGGCGCCGGCTACTCGCAACTGGACCGGGTGCTGGCACTGCAACCGGACATTCTCAAGCTCGACATGCGCCTGTTTCAGGCCGCTGCGCGGGGCGGTCCGAGCAGCGACGTGGTCAGGGCGCTGGCGCAGATGGCCGAAAAAACCGGCTGCTGGATCATCGCCGAAGGCGTGGAAACCGAGGCCGAGTTGCACTTCGCGCTGGAGTGCGGCTCGCGCTACGTGCAGGGCTTTCTGTTTGCCCAGGGCGAACTGGATTTCTTCGCCACCGATGCCTTCGTGGACCGCTTCGCGGCCTTGCGCGACCGCTACGTGCTGCAGAAAGTCAGCGAGCGGGAGCGGCTGATGAGTCTGCGCCGGCAACTGACGCACCTGATGACCCTGCTTCAGGACTGGGCACAGGCCCGCAGGCCGCTGAGTGAGCTGCCGACGCTGCACAGCTTTCCCTGGCTGCTGCGGTTCTATCAGTGTGACCGCCATGGCACGCAACTGACCCCCAATCTGGAATGGCGCAACGGGGCGTGGCAGTCCGACGCGCGCTATCTGGGGCATAACTGGTCCTGGCGTCCGTACTTCTATCACTTGCTGGCGGAAGGCTGGCATGAACGCCGCCTGACCCTGTCCACCACCTACCGCGACGCCACCAGCAACCAGTATTGCCTTACCGCCGGGCAGTTTTTCGACAACGGCGAGCGCCTGCTGCTGATCGATGTCGACGCGGCGGGATTTTGAGCCGATTGAGCTTGCAGCCCGAGAAGTGAACCCCGAAGCTAGACCCGTAATCACCCGATGGAGTACACGCTTTGGATTGGCAAACCCTGCTTACCCGCGAGCGACTCGGCAAGACCCTGCACAGCCCGGAAGAACTGGGGCGCAGTCCGTTTCACAAAGACCATGACCGGATCATCTTCTCGGGCGCGTTTCGCCGCCTGGGGCGCAAGACCCAGGTCCACCCGGTCACCAGCAACGATCACATTCATACGCGCCTGACCCATTCGCTGGAAGTCAGCTGCGTCGGCCGCTCGCTGGGTATGCGCGTGGGTGAAACCCTGCGCGACGCCCTGCCCGAATGGTGCGCACCGAGCGACCTGGGCATGGTGGTGCAATCGGCCTGCCTGGCCCACGACATCGGCAACCCGCCGTTCGGCCATTCCGGCGAAGACGCCATCCGCAACTGGTTCAAGCAGGCGGCGGGCCGTGGCTGGCTGGACGGCATGAGCGAGGTCGAACGCAACGACTTCCTCAATTTCGAAGGCAATGCCCAGGGTTTTCGCGTGCTCACCCAGCTTGAGTACCACCAGTTCGAAGGCGGCACGCGCCTGACCTACGCGACGCTGGGTACTTATCTGAAATACCCGTGGACGGCTCGCCACGCGGACTCCCTGGGCTACAAAAAGCACAAGTTCGGTTGTTATCAGAGCGAATTGCCGATCCTTGAACAGATCGCCGGCAAACTCGGACTGCCGCAACTGGAAGATCAGCGCTGGGCTCGCCATCCGTTGGTGTACCTGATGGAAGCGGCGGACGACATCTGCTATGCCCTGATCGATCTGGAAGACGGTCTGGAGATGGACCTGCTCGATTACGCCGAAGTCGAGGCCTTGCTCCTTGGCCTGGTGGGCGACGACCTGCCCGAGACCTACCGCCAGCTCGGCGCGGATGACTCACGTCGGCGCAAGCTGGCGATCCTGCGCGGCAAGGCCATCGAGCACCTGACCAACGCGGCCGCCAGGGCCTTCGTCGAGCAACAGGACGCGTTGCTGGCGGGCACGTTGCAGGGTGATCTGGTGGAGCACATGCACGGCCCGGCCAAGCGTTGCGTCCTGAATGCCAAGGACATGGCGCGCAAGAAAATCTTTCAGGACAAACGCAAGACGCTGCACGAGATCGGCGCCTACACCACCCTCGAAATCTTGCTCAACGCGTTCTGCGGTGCGGCGCTGGAACAGTTCGGCGGCCACACGCTGTCATTCAAGAGCCAGCGCATCCTCGATCTGCTGGGCAACAACGCGCCGAACCCGAGTTGGCCGCTGCACACGTCATTTTTGCGGGTGATCGACTTCATCGCAGGCATGACAGACAGCTACGCCAGCGAGATGGCCAGGGAAATGACAGGCCACACCAGTCCGGTATAAACACCAGATTCCCGGTTAGAAACGGCCCGAATCGCATCGTGATATCGGGCCGTGCCTTCGTCCAGATAAGAAAAGGCGCAAAGAGCCTCGGACGCTTCCTACACAATCTTCGGAATACCCCTATCGCGGCAGCACCGGGTCTACCGAATACTCCGCCAGCCTTGTGCGCCGACACCCCTCGGTCGTGCAACGTCCACCCACATCTCTGGCGGCCCGTTGGCCCTCACCCACTTCGGTTGAAACGACGCCCGATACCGAGCCAGTCTCACCTGCGTAGATCGCTTTCCCGGAAACCTCGATGCTCAAAGAAAACGTTCGAATCCTGCTGGTGGAAGACCACCCCTTCCAACTGATCGCCACACAAGTCCTGCTGAACAATCACGGGTTCTATCGGCTGACACCGGCCCTGACCGCCAGTGAGGCAATGCTCGCCCTTGAGCGCAGCGCCACGCCTTACGACCTGCTGCTGTGCGACCAGGGTTTGCCGGATGTCTGCGGGCTGGACCTGATCGAACAGGCCAGTCGCCGGGGTCTGATTCATCAGGCCGTGGTATTCAGCGGGCTGGCCCAATCTCGGCTCGACGACCTTCAGTCGCAAGCCGCTGAAAGAGGGCTTCCCTTACTGGGCTGCCTGAGCAAACCGCTGTTCGCCCCCGACCTGGCACGCCTGCTCGGACACCTCGGCACTGAAGAAGGCGGCCCAGCCGACCAACCGACGCCGTGATGCGCGTTCAGGGTGTCTGCCACCGGGATCGCCAATCGCCTGCCCCCTCTGTTTGAATACCTGCAGCCTGCTCGTTTATCGGCACAGTCTGAATATCAACCGTAGTCTCATGCCGATTGAGACGTAGGATAATTCCATATCGAAATAACCACACCCGTGGGTAATAACCGTTTTGCTGAAGAAAGTGCGGTGGCGCGTTTAAAGTTTCCCGGTTCACGTGGGCATTAACGTACGTCGATACGCTTATTTTTGTAGGAAACTTCCTATATCTCCCCAGAAGCACAGTCTGTTCATGTGACTGCTGGAACAACTGAGATAAGGTGCCCGCTTTCTACGCTGCATGTATGGATTGAATTATGAACTCAGTTTTTATCATCGACGATCATCCGGTAATTCGGATGGCCATTCGAATGTTGCTTGAAAATGAAAATTACAAAGTCATTGGCGAAACGGATAACGGCGTGGACGCAATGCAAATGGTCCGGGAATGCATGCCCGACCTGATCATCCTCGACATCAGCATTCCCAAGCTGGACGGCCTGGAAGTGCTGGCCCGCTTCAACGCCATGAATCTGCCGTCCAAAATTCTGGTCCTCACCGAACAAACCCCCAATCTCTTCGCCATCCGCTGCATGCAATCGGGTGCGGCAGGTTATGTCTGCAAACAGGAAGACCTCAGCGAGTTGCTCAGTTCGGTCAAAGCGGTATTATCCGGCTACAATTATTTCCCAAGCCAGGCATTGACCACCCCCGCGGGCGAAGACGGTCAACCGAGCGAAATTGAATTATTCAAACTGGTCAATGATCGCGAATTGATGGTACTGCAACTATTCGCCCAAGGCCGTACCAATAAAGAAATCGCCAAGGGAATGTTTCTCAGTAACAAAACAGTCAGCACCTACAAAACACGTTTAATGCAAAAACTGAGAGCCAGGACACTGGTAGAACTTATCGAGATGGCGAAACGCAATTCGTTAGTGTGAGAAATAGGATGTCGAAGGGTTTAAGGGACTACTGGACACTGATCATATGCAGCTGTCTGAGCTTCAGTGCTCAGGCTGACATCGCATCGTCCGATCGCTACACGCTGCTGAGCCGATCCAATCCGGCGCACATGGACGTCACGCTGGACCGCACGCAATGGCAATGGGTGCGCAACAAGCGCGAACTGGTGCTGGGCACGTCCGCCCCGGACTATCCCCCTTTCGACATGACGCTGACCGGGCACGATTACGAAGGGTTCACGGCGGACTACGCCGGGATCATCGGCCGGGCGCTGGACCTGCCGGTCAGAGTGCAACGCTATGCGACCCGAGACGCCGCCATCACCGCCCTTCAGGACGGCGAAATCGATTTGCTGGGCAGCGCCAATGGTTACGAGGCCCACCAGCGCAACGTGACCCTGTCCACCCCGTACGCGGTGGATCAACCGGTGCTGGTCACCCGGATCGGTGAAAGCCGCTCCCTGAGTGACAACCTCAACGGCCTGCGCCTGAGCATGGTCTATCACTACCTGCCCCCCGATGACATCAGTGCGCTTTACCCCAAGGCCCGATTGCAAACGTTTCCCTCGTTCCAGAGCGCAATCAATGCCGTGGCCTTCAACCAGGCGGATGTGTTTCTCGGCGACACCATTTCCACCCATTACCTGATAAACAAGGGCTACCTGAACAACGTCCAGATGGCCAACTTCGGCAAGCACGAAGCCAACGGCTTCAGCTTCGCCACGCGCACTGATGATCCCATGCTGATGACCCTCATCAATCTGGTGCTCAAGGGCATTCCCGTGGAAGAGCGTATCTCGATCTCCAAGCGCTGGGGGGCCGGCAGCGACCTGATGCTCACCGACCAGAAGCTGCAACTGACTGCGCGTGAAGAACGCTGGATCGCTCAGCATCCAAAGGTCCGGCTGGTGATCAACGATGCCTACGCGCCGCTGACGTTCTTCGACGCCAGCGGCAATTTTCGTGGGGTGACCGCTGACCTGCTCGAACTGGTGAGACTGCGTACCGGGCTCAAGTTCGAGGTCAGCAATGCCCCCGACATGAACGACATGATGAACCAACTGGCCCAGGGGCGGGCCGACCTGATCGGCGCCATGATCCCCAGCGACGAGCGTGAAAACCGCTTCAATTTCAGCCGCCCCTATCTGGACAATTCGTTCGTACTGGTCACCCGCAAGCAAACCTCCAGCCCGGCCAATCTCGAACAGCTGGCCGGCAAGCGTGTGGCGCTGGCCTTGGGCAGCCCGATCCTTGCGCACCTGCGTCAGGCGTGGCCGGATATCTACCCCGTGGAAGTGGACAACCCCTCTAAAGCCCTCGACATGCTGGCCCATGGACGGGTCGAAGGTGCGATCACGTCGTTGCTCACCGCCAGTTATTACCTGTCGTCCAGAGCGCTGCATGATGCCTTGCAGATGCGCGTGACCGTGGGCAATGAACCGGCGCGCATCGCCATGGCCACGTCGCGCAACGCCACCGAGCTCAGCGGCATTCTCGACAAGGCGCTGTCGAGCATTGCCCCCGAAGACCTGATGGTCATCAACAACCGCTGGCGCTCCTATATCCCGGCCAGTCACGGCGCGTGGCAGGATTATCAGCTGCTGATCTATCAGATCGTGATCGGCGCCGGCCTGCTGCTGCTCGGGTCCCTGGCCTGGAACGCGTGGATGCGGCGCCAGATCAAGCAACGGGAACGCGCCGAACGGGCGCTCAATGACCAGTTCGAATTCATGAGCGCGCTGGTCAACGGCACGCCGCACCCCATTTACGTACGTGATCGCAACGGCCTGCTGCAGATCTGCAATGACAGCTACCTCGCCGCGTTTGCCGCCAAACGTGAGGACGTCATTGGCAGCAGCATTCTGGACGGCGTGTTGAGCGACACCGAGGAGGCCCTGGGGTATGTCGAGGATTACCAGCGGGTCATGGAACAGGACACGGTATAAACTCCAATTTAAATCATATTAATCATAGGCTTAGCTATGTTTACATGCATTTTCAGTAATCTGTTATCGCTCATTTCCTCCCTAATAAAATCAATCAGTTATGGTTGTGTTTTGGGGAAGATAACTTCATACCTAAACGCCTAGCTGCCTCCAATGTAGGTTCACTAACATCTCAGATTGCAAGATTGGTCTACGCTTCGAAGGCTTGGAAATAGCCAAGCTAACCATAAGGATGGCGAAAAATGGCGGATGATTTAGGTGATCGCGGACCGCGGGACAGAGCACGCGTGAACACCTCTGAGCCCTGGGAGCTAAAGCATTGGACGAAGGAGTTTGGTGTGACTGAAGAACAGCTCAAAGCTGCAGTGAAGGATGTCGGGCCAATGGTCGTCGACGTTCGCAAAAAGCTGGTGAAATAGATTGTTCTGTCCCTGCGGTGTGCCGCAGGGACAGACAGCCTCGGAATCTGAACTCTAGATACTGTTTTTTGTACAACGCATTTCGAATCCGCTTCCTTCTTTACCAAATATTGGGCTAAGCCGCTAGGACCCTCACACTGCGGGACTTTCAGCTAAGCATGACACGACATGGTTCCACAGCACTCGGGGGATTCATTCCCCCAAGCACCGCGCCCGTTTTCAAGACCGCAGATTTTTCGATAAAAAACAATGAGTAGAGAGCTTATTGTTTTCACCCGATGACATATCTGGCTGACCTGCATCTCGCAAAAATCAAAAGGTAAAATCAAAAGGTAAAATCTCAGGTGCGGAAATTATTCTAAGTTCCAGCCGTTGAGGTTCTCCCTGCAGCCAGAGTAATATGCCAAGACTTAAGGTAATTATCCCGCCCGTGCTAGCGCGAATTCGGACAAGGAGACACCATGAGCGAAATGCCACCACCTCGTCATCCAGTGTTACCACCTGACGTGTATCACGCCTGGGAGGAGCTGGTGCAGGCTGTCCGTGAGGCCACTCAAATATCTCAAGCGCATCTAGAAGCAGTCAGAGCTGAGGGGTTCGTTCTAGCGTTAAGCCGAGCCCAAATAATCATTAACCGGGATACTCAACAAATGCGGGCATACTTGCGGCAGGCTTTGATGGAAGCTGGCGAGCGCTTGTGATCTGTGCGCATTGTTGCCATACAAATAAAACAAGGAGTTTAGAGCATGTGTAACGACATAGAGCTGATTAGTATACCTTTAATCTCTTGGGTAACTTTGGCAATGGAAGGCTGGGCTGCGCGCTGGATCATCTTGGCCGATGGCCGAATCGGATGCGTGGCTTGTGGCGCAACTCAACTTGCAGGCAATGCAAGTGAAGAGTTCGAACATGTCCCCGGCTGCAGGCACTGCCTGGGCGAAGTCGTTCAACACCCGTGGCTTTCGCTGCGAGATAACCTGCGTCGCCTGCCACCCGATGACACTCATTAATTTCTGTCGACGGCCGGGGTAGGCGAACGCAACTTTGATATCTGGAGTCCCCGGGCCGTTCGTCTATAATTCGCAGCGTCCAGCGTCATAATCACTCAGTTTCCCCAGCTCCCCCAGCTGAAAACGAGGGTTCGATTCCGTTCACCCGCTCCAACCAATTCAAGGCTTCCAGCCTACCCCGCATTAATCTAGGTGCTGCTTCCACAATCGCCGACACTTACCTCTGAGTCCAAATCCTCGACAAAGCGCTGACCAGACACTTCATCCGGCCTACCTCGCACTGCATCAAAAATTAGAAAACTGTACATAAAAACAGTGCCCAGCTTCGAGAGGCCGACGGTAGATGCAGTATCGTTACGCGCCCGTATCGGCCCTACGGCGAGTTAATCGACCCTCACATCTACACCGAGACAGGGCAAAGAGTAACCCTGGTCGGATTTGATCCTGTCGACTACAGCGGTTTCGCTGGATATGAGCAGAAGGCAGCACTGCTTCAGGTTCAGCGCGCAATCATGAAATACGCCATGGGTGCATGATTTACCTAGCCGCTGACCGCCTGAATGCTGGAATTGGCAAGATATGTTCACGGAACGCTTACTGGTTTCGCCGGACGCTTATACGTGGAACAGCCTGACCCCGCGTTGCTCTTCCAGTCGATGCATCGACTTACCGATACCGGACGATGAAAGCTTGTTCCTATCCCTTAACTTAAGAGGGATAGTACCCTAGCGTTCATAACGCTACCTCACTATTAACTGCTGGTCGCTTTTCTGGAAATAAATCGAAGCGAGAACTCCACAGGCGGTATGGGCTTCCCGAACAAATAGCCTTGTGCTTCTAAGCAGTTGTTATTTTTTAGGAAATCGAGTTGTGCCTCAGTCTCCACGCCTTCTGCAATAACTCCGAGACCAAAACTTTTGCCGAGATAGATAACCGCTTTCACGACGGCAGCATCTCCTGGGTCGGTGTTAACGTCGCGAATAAACGACCTATCAATTTTTAGACGTGTGACAGGATACTGTTTCAGTAAGCTGAGTGAGGCGAAGCCTGTACCATAGTCGTCGAAGGCGAGCCCTATTCCTAGTTCGCGCAGATCATTTAGAAGCCGTACCGTGGTCCTATCCCGACCCAGAAGAATGTTCTCTACAAGTTCAAGTTCAAGAGCTTCGGGCGGGAGTGCTGTCTCCCTAAGAACCTCTTTAACTACGGAAAGAAGTCTCCCTGATCGCAGTTGTGCATCAAACAAGTTAACGCTGATCCTGAAGTCGGGAACATCCTTCCGCCATTTGACAGCTTGCTCGCAGGCAGTGCGCAAGGCCCATGCACCAACGGCGGCGGCTAAGGGCTTCTCACTCAAAACACTCATAAACGAGGCGGGCGACAACAGGCCCCGGGAAGGATGATGCCAACGCATCAACGCTTCGGCACCGGTCAATTTATGTGTGCTTGTCGTTATTTGCGGCTGATAAAAAAGCTCGAATTCGTTATTTTCGAAGGCAAGCTGTAATTCGCGCTCAAAAGTACGCCGTGCGATAGCGACATCGCGAAAGGCGGGCACAAATAGCTCGTACCTTCCTTTGCCTGCGGCTTTGGCCCTATAAAGCGCCAGATCCGCTGCACCTAACAACTCCTCGGAACTACGTCCATGTATAGGGGCAAACGATAGGCCTATGCTCACGCCAATGGAAATCAAATGCCCTGCGAATTCATAGGGTTCAGAAATGGCTAACACTAACTCCTCAGCCAAAGTTCTGGCCGCCCGTACATCATTACCTGCCATTAACGCAACAAATTCGTCCCCCCCCAGCCTTGCCAACGTAAGGGAGTTTTTACAAGTGGATTTCAGACGCAGGGCGACATCTTTTAAAACTGCGTCACCTGCAGAATGACCAAGCGTATCATTGACGTCCTTGAAACCGTCAAGATCGAAGAGGAAAATAGTTGCGGGCTTATTGCCATCAAGTGTAGCTGTTAGAGATGCGCGCCACGCACTCCGGTTAGGAAGATCAGTCAAGGGATCCAGCGATGCTAAGCGAAACAACCGCTCCTCATTTTGGCGGCGCTCAGTGATATCGCGCACAATGGCTCCGATATTGGTCTTATCCCCTTCTCCCCAAGTTGATAGTGAAAACTCCGCGGGAAATTCGCTCCCATCCCTATGCAGGCCTGACAGCTCTACGGTTTGGTCGGCACGTACCATCTTTTCGCCACGTCTCAGTCGCTCCAGCTCAGACTCGTAGATATCCCGCCAACTTTCTGGGACGATAACAGCTCCCGACTTATCCTTGATTTCGCTCGCGGAATAGCCAAAAAGTTTTTCTGCTGCGCGATTCCAGAACGTGATTTGTCCATCGATATCGGAGCAGATAATTGCATCAGGCGAGGTGGCGGCAATATTTTCAAATCTAGCCAGACTGACCGTTTTGACGTACTCGAGGCGGCGCGTCTCCATCCGGTCCATGACAAGATCAGCCAAGTCCGTAAGATTGTGGCGATCTTGTTCAATAAACGTTGTCCGCGGTTCACTATCGATCAAGCAAACAGTACCTAGCCTATAGCCTTTGGGGGTGACAAGGGGCTTTCCGGCGTAGAAACGAATAAAGGGTGGACCGAGCACCAAGGGATTAGAGGAAAAGCGTGGGTCTTTCAACGCATCCGGGACGAACAGAATATCGTCTTGCATGATTGCGTGGGCGCAGAACGAAACTTCACGACTCGTTTCGCAGATGTCAAGTCCTACCCGGGCCTTGAAGAACTGGCGGTCCCGCGCCACCAATGATATCAACACAATGGGTACGTGAAAAAGGCATGCGGCAAGGTGAGCGAGCCGATCAAAATCGCCGGTCTGAGGCGTATCCAGAACTCGATACTCTGCCAAGGCGCTAAGGCGCTTTTCTTCGTCGAACACATGGGACACTGCAGGAATCTCCAAGAAAATTCGAACTCTGTATTCAGGTGCAGTCTATGCCTAAAAAGTTGGTATTGTTTGATTGAAATCTACCACTTTTGCAACGGCAAGCTGGGAGCGACGCCTTTACTGACGACAAGCTGGCGTCGAAAAGATGGATCTAGGCTACCTGGCCTTTGCGACGATCTCAAAGAGGTCTTGCAAGTAATCTATTCCGCGAACTGGGATTTATAAATCGTATATCAATCCTATTTCCAGAAAAATCTATCGAGCTCAAATATTAGCCTCAGGCGCTATAATTCTGTCACGGTGATCAACTCCGTATCCTTCATGGATCAAACGACCTGCGACGCAGTTGCGGCCTTTGGTTTTGGCGCAGTAAAGCAGTCGATCCGCCTCCTCTAAGGAGGCTGTGTGGCCAGTTTTGTCAGGTGCGTTTACCGCCACTACGCCCGCGCTGACCGTGACACTGCCCATCGGGCTGGCTGAATGCTGTATAAGCGCATCTACAATGGATAATCTAACTTTCTCAGCAACTCTCAGAGCACCGGCCAAATCGGTATCAGGTAACAGAATTACAAACTCTTCACCACCATACCTCGCCGCGAGATCACCAGCCCGATTGACGCTGCTCCCGATAAGCCCTGCTACCTGCATCAAACAATCGTCGCCCTGCAGATGGCCGTAGAAGTCGTTGTATTGCTTGAACCAGTCAATATCCAACAAAATAATTGCGATGACTGATTTATTTCGGCTGGCTCGTCCCCACTCCTGTTGGAAGGCGGCATCAAAGCAACGTCGATTGGCCAAATGCGTAAGACTGTCGGTCTGAGCGATGATCTCCAGTTCGGCCCTGGCGATATTCAGTTCGCCTTCCGCTGTGATCACTTGCTGGATTTGCTTGTACAACAAGATGCCCAGCAAAGCCAAAGCGAGAATGATTATGCCAATCAGGCCAACAGATCGATACGCGTATGACCACCATGGTGCGAATACATGTTGGCTTGACACTCCCGCAGCGGCGACGATTGGCAATCCGGACACCCGTCGATAGGCGTAGATCCTTTCCACGCCGTCCACAACAGACGTGATCACCGCCGTACCGCTATCGCTGTTTGGCAAATAACGAGTGAAGATATCGCCTTTGGCCACATTGGTAGTCATCAGTGCAGTCAACGTAGGCCGTCGAGCGAGCAGGTCACCATTGTTCAGCGCGAGGAAAATAACGCCCTTGTCGTCCACATCCATGCGCTCGAAGAACGCTTGAAAATACGCGACGGGCACAGTCGCCAAAGCCACACCAGCAAACGTGCCGTCAGCAGCATTGATTCGCCTGCTGATGGGGATGACCATGTCTCCCGTACTGCGGCTCTGGACGATGGATCCGACGTGAATGGATTCATCTGCATTCTCGCGGTGATAGCCAAAGTAAGCACGGTCCCTGTTGTTTATCGCCTGTACGCCCCAGGAAAAGGAATTGGCGACCCAGTTTCCTTGGGCGTCATAAATGAAGAGCCCTTGAATCGCTCCCATGTTAGCCACGTCCTGAGCCATGAGCTTCGAAAGCCGAGTTTGCTGCTCACCCGTGACGCCATCGTGCTCCACGCGCTCAACGAGATCACGTAGCGTATTGTCAGCCTGCCGCACTGTGTCGCTAGCTTGCTGTTCAGCGGCACGGACGATGTTCGAAACCGCGATCTTGGCGGTGACAATGCGCTCAAGTTTGGACTGGTTCATCTGCCAGGCTGTGGCGAGAACCAACGAGAGACATACCAGGGCAATGAAGCCTATCAGCGCCTTGGTGAGCGCCGAGGGCGAGAGCCTCGCTGACGTAAGGTAAACAGGCTTCATAAGGTCGTCATCAAATTGGCGTTTAGACGATCTATGCAGTTTCCGTACCTGCAGCCTGTTTCAGACGGAGGAGGACTAATTGCACCAATTCGGCCATCAGCCAAGATGATCGCGTGCGCGGCCAGCCTTCTATAGCCAGAGTTACCCAAGAAGATCATCAACGCTAGGGCGTTGATGATGACTCTCCCCCCTTGGGCGCTCCATGACAGTCCGGGTAGACGTCACAGGCGCTCGGAGTTCTCCATCAATGCATGCAACAAGTCTGTACGCATCTGTTGAGTGTCATGGTTATCGATTATTTGGGCTCGGCTCAAGGCGAGGACAAATCCCTCACCTTTGGCTGACTCAAGATGCGCTTGAGACATTTGAGTGGCCTCGCGGACAGCACGCATCCGTTCCTGCCAAGCGTGATACACGTCAGGTGGTAGCACTGGATGACGAGGTGATGGCAGGTTGCTCATTGCATCTCCTTGACTGTTAGTAGGGATTGGGTTCGTCCGAATAGTCGGAAATCCATTTAACAATTGCAACCAATCCGAAGCGCACAGCCGCGATAGGCACTATTGGCCTAGGGTGTGTAAAAACACCGAGCACTATTTGAAGCGCGCGCTTTTATGTCGATTCTGAAACATTACCCAGTCCTATAGCGCGGGATTGCGGGCGGCTTTCACAAGCACGTGGTAACCGAAGCAGATGCAGACTGCTATAGAGCTTGCACCAGCGGCCCGGCCCCGGTATTTATCACGTTCTAAAACGTGCAACCATGCGGTTTAAATTGACCGCTAACTGCGACAGCTCGCCACTGGCGGTCAAGGTTAGTCGAGTACCCTCGCTGCTTTGCAGGGCCAAGTCTCGAATGCTGACCAACGCACGATCTACCTCGCGAGCGACGTAGGCTTGCTCTTCCGAAGCCGTCGCGATTTGTTGGTTGCGGTCATCAATCATTTGCGCAGCGTCGGTGATCAATCGCAACGATCGGCCGGCCTCTTCAGCAGTATTTTGGGTACTGTAAACCTCCTGCGAGCTGTCCGCCATCGAAGCAACCACTTGCGAACTGCGCACTTCCATCGAGGACATCATGGTCTCGATTTCCGCTGTTGAGGCCTGTGTTCTATGCGCGAGGGCACGTACTTCGTCAGCGACGACGGCGAAGCCACGACCCTGCTCCCCTGCACGTGCCGCCTCAATGGCGGCATTCAAAGCCAGAAGGTTAGTCTGCTCGGCAATAGAGCGGATCACACCTAACACCTTGCCGATGTTCTGGGTATCTCCAGCCAGTTGCTGTACTTGCTTCGAGGTCTCATCCACGCGATCTTTCAACGTACACATGGCCATGAGGGTTTCGTCGACTTTCGCCTTACCCGCTTCAGCGGCCTGGGTTGATTCTTTAGCCGCTTGCGAGGTGGACGTCGCATTTCGGGCTACCTCTTCAACCGCCGCGCTCATCTGATTGACTGCGGTAGCTGCCTGCTCGATTTCACTATTCTGTTGCTGTAGGGTCTGGTTAGCGCTTTCGGTGATAGCAGTCATCTCCACTGCGGCCGAGCTCAATTGCGCCGAAGCATCAGAAATGTCTGCAATTGTGTCGCGCAAATTTGCTTGCATGGTATTAAGTGCTGTCATAAGGCGGGCGGCTTCGTCCGAACCTGTCACTGTAAGAGACGAGCGCAAATCTCCACCCGCGATTTCCTCTGCCATCTTCAGCGAGGTATTGATGGGCACTACGATGCTGCGGGTCAGTAAAACTGCGAACAGGATGGTTAGGACCAGTGCAACAGCAACAATGAAAGCAATTACATGGTTACTGTGGTCATACACCTCCGACGCTTGAATTCCGGCAATGGCTGCCCCACTGGCATTGTGTTCGCGCAATAATGTAAGCGCATTCTGGTAAGCTTCTGCCCGAACTTTCTGCTCGGTATTAGCATAATCAACGGCCACATCATGCTGTGTTGTGTCCAAATCGCCGATCCGCGCCAGCCCTTCCAAGAATCGCCCCATTAGCCCTGCCGCAAGCTCGAAAGCCTGGCGCTCCTCCTCGTCCGAAATTAGGTTTTTCCGATAGAAATCGGTCCGTTCACTGAGCACATCACTTGCCTTCGCCAATTGAGCGATTGCCATGGTTCGGGCTTCTGGAGTAGTGGCTGCGAGCAGTCGAATGCTTTCCAGACGTGCCTCCAGCACTGCTATCTGAATATCGTCGGTCGTCTGGATGCTGGCCAGCCAGTTTTTTTCTATGTCTTGCTCGGAACCCCGCAGTTTCCCTAGCTGCAAGTAGGAGAACCCGCCCAAGGCGATCACTAAGAGAGTAATTAAGCCAAAACAAAGCGAAGCTCTTGAGGCGATGGTAAACGAGCGGAGGTTCATAGGTTTTCCAGGATCGGCATTATGGAAGGAGAGCTACTCTGCATGCTATCTGCCGACCACGATAAAACTGTAGCTGACGGAGTCGAAAAAAGCGCCGTTGATCCCAGCCTATGTATGAGCTGACGATTTTAAGACAGTAGGCTGTTGGATCGGCCTCCGGCCGTTCCATAACTTTCTCGGACCAACGGCTTTTGTGGGAAGGATTTTCCAACGTCCGATAGCTCAGGTTGCAAAAATCGCCAGCAAACATCTTCAATTCAAAGCAATCAGTTGTGGTTAATTACATCAGCGTCATTCAGACACACCCACTATAACAACGGCCCTGACGATGCCGAAGATGTCCAGCAGCTTGACCGAAGTGATCATTAAGCCAATCAGATCACGCGCCTGAGTGGCAGCTAACTGCCTGGCCCTCGCCCGGTCTCCTGCGACGGCGACATATTGCGCAGCCTCTGGCTACTGTTCATCCAGGCTCGTTTGAGCGTCTATTCGCTATAGCTCGAGCCGCGCATTGGACTGCACTTTTTGAATCCTGACCATCGCATCCGGCTTCACTGCGAGTGCAGCATCACCGCATCCGGATCGTTCGACACGCATAGGACGCTATAAACCAAGGCGACTATTGCGCCGCCTGCCGGGCCGCCGATCACTCGCCCAATATCTGGCAAGTCATGCGTCGACCGCCCCGTATTGAAGATTGCCTGCGACTCGGTTACTCCAGCCCTTTCCGTAAGTCGGCCAGGTCGACAGCTTGGTGATGAACAGCAGACGCTCGGCATTAAGTCGCATGATTACGTCAGTGACGCTCATTCTCTTCACGGCGGCAATCGATTCCGGTCCAATCTGACCGTCATCCACCACGCTAGCCGCGCGCTGGAGCATTCGGATAGCATTTCCATTTCCATTGTTCACGGCAATATCGAACAGCTGGTATGAAATCGCCTGATCGTACTGATCAGCTTTGGCGCGATCCCAAAAGTCGCGCTTGTAGATCGCCTTTGCCTGGTCGATCATGAGGTGTTTGATGTGGATATCTGGATAACTCATGGCCGATATCCCGAACTTTGAGCCATTCAGCAGACCTTGACCAATGACGCCCGTCGTCCAGTTCCCGCGGTCCTTGGGGTCGGTGCTGAAACCACCTTCATGCCCGACAACTCTTTCAAACGCCAGATCGAATCCGGTCATCACTTTTCTCCTAGCATAAACCGCACTTGGCGGGTGGTTATTACTGGTGATAAATAGTCGTCTTGGGCTCAGATTTCCGAACCCATGTAGTCTTCTATTCAGCCTCATTAAAAAGATTTAGGTATTACGGATGAAATTGCTCGGCCGGCGACTGGCACAAGAAAGAAAAAGGATCGGCTTAAGTCAGGCCGCAATCGCGAAGCTTGGCGGGATTAGGGCCAACGCCCAAGCTCACTATGAGTCTGGTAAGCGAAAGCCTGATGCGAACTATCTAGCGTCTATTTCTGAAGCTGGCATCGATGTCAGCTACGTGGTTACCGGCCATAGAACAGATGGACCGCATTTCGATACAGTCCAAAACATAAGGAATGAGTTACACAACCGGCTCTGGGTTACCGCACAAGCACTCGCTGAACTTGCCCAGATACAAAACCCTTCCGATACGCGTACTCCGCGAGACCACCTCGCCGCGTATGTAAAATTTTTGGACAGGAATAATTGAATCTTGCCCACTGCCCTCTCCGGGCTCGGCAGGATGGCGACGATCTCCCTTTCGATAACTTTCAGGCGTTTTTCCTTCCGATAGAAACCCGCCGAAGCGGGTCGATTGAGGATGGTCAGGCGACTTTAAAGAATGCTTCCATCGGCGGGGCAACGGCAGTCGCCTCAATGATCGACGACGCGCGTTCCAGGTGAAGACCGTCGACCGTATAGCCTGGCTTGAACACCAGACCGTCCTCGCCCAAGAGCGACCAGCGATCCAGCTTGAGCCCGTAGCTTGGGTCCGCCATCGCCAGCGCCTTATATTGCTGCACCACTTCGCCCGCGCCCCAGCCAGCGTGCGGCGTCTGTCCGGCCTCGGTCGTGTAGTCGCCGCTCGTATAGGCAATTGGCAGGACTAGCGCGATCTTGTCCGCAGGAATGCCGCCTTCGACCAGCTCATCACGTCGACCATCCACGCGCGCCTTGCCCATTGCCGCGGTGAGTGCGGACGGATTCAGGAAGTCGTTCGTCGGATGCTCAAGGACTGCGCCGGTGCAGTATTTGTAGTAGGCCTGAATGCGTGGCTCGCCCTTGCCCGCCTGGGTGGTGCTGCCCGCGATGGCGAAGTTAAACGCGCCGGGGCGGACCTTGAACATTTTGATCCCGCGCTGAAACCAGGCTGGCCCCGCGAAGACGTTCGCTGGATCGTTGAAGTTCGACGTGATGCTCGTGCCGATGGCCATGAGCGCCGTGGCTTTCTTACTCTTGTGGCGGGCCAGGATGAACGGGTAATACCCGCCGCTGCGCGATACGGGTTCCGTGCCGGTCCAGGTGAAAGCACCGGGCACGTCCACGTCCGACATCGCTGTCGTCCCGTTGGTACCGTCGCCTGGCTTGAACCGGTACATCGCTGTGCCTTGCCCCTCCGCAGGGTTGCGGTTCGAGTACGGCACGCCCGCGGGGCCGTCGTACAGGATCAGCAGCTTGGCAGTAACGATGGACGCGCCAGGTATCTCGTCCAGTCCAAACGCCGAGGCGGGCACCTCATCGGCGTTCACGTCAGCGGCGCCATCGGCGATTACATAGGACCGCGAGCCGTTCCAGAACACGTAGGCGGGCTTCGGAGCCCCGGGAATGTGCAGGGCCAGCTTCTGCAGAGGCTGAGCGTTGCCGGTGTTCGTCAGTGGCCCAGCGCTGTCTGGCTTCAAATAGGCGTTCATGAAGTTGACGATCAAGTGGGTCGCTGGCTCGTCGCCCATCTGGTGAGCCGTCAGTGTCACGTAGCCGTACAGATCCTGATGGTCCGTGTCGACGTTCATGAACAGTGGGTTCCAGAGCGAACCCACCAGGATCGGCGAAAGGCTGTCCGGGTCCGTGCTGACCGTGTCGCGCTTGTAGACGCTCTTCCAGGCAGCGCCATCGCTATACACCCAGGTAAAGGCGTTTGGCGCCTCGGCCCGGTCGGTCACCTTGACCACTTGCCACGGGTGATCCGCAGCGAGGTAAGTCTGCAGGTCGGCGAGTTTTTTGATTGTGCCACCCGCAGAGCCCGATCCAAGCCTGAGTCCACTGCCGATAACCAGGCTCACTTACCCACCTCATACGCAGCGCCGCCAGAGGGGGTGAAACGCGTTGGCGAATTGCCCAAGGCCAGTCTCCACGAACCGTCGGCATCGAAGGAGTCAGCCACGACCCAGTCTTCACCCACTTGTTTTTCGGCCTTGAGGCTGCCCCCATTCGCCTTAACCACCAGCGTGTGATCGCCGTAACTGAAACGCAAAATGTACTGGTCTGTTCGCATGTTTTCTCCAGGCAAAAAAAATCCCGCTCAATGGCGGGTTGTGGTGTAGCAATACGATCAGGCGGGGGCGGCCGGCCAATTAATGGTCGCCGGGTAGCCGGGCTGGTCTGTGACTCGATTCAGCGCCACGCGGTACTTCTTCCAGGCCTTGAGCAGCGCAATGTCGTCGTCGGTTGCTTCGTCAACGTCGACGGCGTCTTGCAATGGAGCAACCACGAAGTCCGCAAGCGCGCGCAAGCGGGCGTACTCTGCCAAGGCATCTTCCAGCGGGTCGGCCGGAAGATGAGCCGGTTCAGACGCCATCGGCGGCATCTCAAACGGTGGCAACTCTTCAACTGAAACATGCAGCGTGATGCTGTGATCGAGGTTGGCGGGTTCGCCGTCTTTGCCTACGGTTATGAGCAGTTCGCCGTCGGCGTACGAGATGGCCACGGTCTTGTCGCTGTCGGCCTGATTCACCACGTACCCCCATCCCTCGGGTGGCAGGGCCATGCCGAGCGTGCCCAGAACTCGGTAGCGCCCGACTTCGGGATGCGAACTGGTCAATGAGGCAACGCCCAGTGATGTGATATCGATCACCTCCCCTGTCGAGCCGAGGATGTTGATAGCTGCGCGGGTCGTCATGGTCATATCGCCTTCAAAGTGCCGTCAGCGGCGCGGGTGGTGTTGCCGGTGTGGTAGATGGTGTTGAAGCTACCGCCCGGCTGCGCGCCGGAATAGTCGCCCGAACGAAAGCCGATGATGCCGCCGGGTGAACAACCCATGTAGAGCTGTGACCCGAGATAATTCGAGCCGGGAAACGTCAAGTTAAGACAGGTGCCATAGGCAAAGGGCTGGTACTGAGTGCCGTCAGCGATCACCCCAAAGCTTGTTCCCCAGTAGTTCATGCTGCCCATGATCGACGTATTGCCAACGTCTTCGCGCTTTCCGAGCCCAAAGGCCGGCACCGTCATGACCTGATATTGGCCGGTACCAATGTTCGCGTTTGCAGCCGTTCCCAACTGGCTCAGCCGGTTGTAAATCTCGGTGGTCATGCTGTTGATCTTTTCAAAGGCGCCTTTGGCGGGCTCGCCTCGCTTGCCGTTCGCCTGGAGCGTGACGGTATCAATCGCCTGTCGTGTCATTCAGAAACCTCGATATACAAGTTAGGCGCCTGGGCTGGCGAACAGCGCGGACCACTGATACGCCTGGTAGGCGATGTCGTTGTCACCGCTCGATGCACGCGTGTAGAGCAAAAGTTTCCCGGGGAAATTCGGATGAACACCGACATGCATGTACTGAATGCTGTCGCCGGCAAAGGCATTGATCAGCCCGGAAAAGCCATTGGCCATGAAGTACACGTCAGCCCCCGCGGGCTGCCCGACGCTGTAGATCAGCACACCATGGGTGTATCGCCCGTCGGCCTGAAAGGCAGCGGTCTGCTGGATGAACTTCACCAACGGCCAGCCGCTGTCGAAGGTCAGTTGGTTGTTTGTTCTGTTGCGGATGCGGATACCCACCCGCGCGCCGGACGGCGCCGGCGGCATCGGGGTTGCCACGAAGTACAAAAGGTTGCGCGCAACGATCTGGACCATGTTGATGCCGACCGCGATATTGAACCCCGTCCAGTTGCCCGGCCCGCCCCGCATGGTGAAGGTGGTCATGACGGCTTCGCTGTCCAGAAACCTGAGAAACACCAGCGGCGGCGCTGCCGTTGTGTAGGGCGTCGCGAACACCACATGGTGACGCGAGCCCAGAAAGAAGACGGCCGGGACATCAAGCACAAGGTTCGCACTGCCGATGGTGCCGCGCTCACTCACGACAAACACCGGCGTTTGATCATCAACCTGGACCTGACCCACCACCCCTCTTATTCGAATGCCTACCGTCATAAATACTTCACCACCATCAGCTGCCAGGTATTGGCGATGTGCCCGGCACCGACCACCCAGTTCACCTGCCCCGGGGTGATCGATGTCCTGGGCATGATCGCCGGATTGGTTGCCATGAACTGATCGATGCTCGCGGCCGGGTAGCCGAACTGGAAGCACGGAATCAGGAAAGCCCCGTAAGCGCCCTCACTGACATCGGGGACTGCCAGCGCGCCGTTGCCGGTGATCGTCAACACGGTGGAATAGATGACCCGCACCGTGTAGTCAGTGACGTTCAACCGTATGGCGTTGGTGTTTGCATCCCGAATCCGGATACCGGCGGTCACGACAGCACCCCGATTTCCAGGACCAGCACACCCGTTTGCTCATCCCAGTAGCGGTCGTAGTTGGCAGTTTCCTCCCTGCGCATGCCGGTACCGCCGCTGTTGCGCTCCATCAGCCCGGAGACAAAGTCGATACTTAGAACGGGCCTGCCGTTGGGCGCCAGTGCCTTCGAGGTGATGGTCATCCCCAGCACCAGCTCCTGGATGAACGCCTTGTTGATCACCGCGTCGTTGATGTAGACCTGATTGCCCTGTGTCACCAGCAGCGGCTTGATCGTGCTACCGCCGATGTTCGGATCAAAGATCGCCACCCGACTGGCGGCCAGCAGGATCTGCGAGACAGTGATGCCCTTGTCGTTCTCCACACCGACGCCCAGGGACGCCAGGTAGGTGTATCCATCCACCGTGACCTGCGTCTTGATGGTGCTCATCGCCGACAGGCCGCCATCAGTCTTGGCCTGAGCGGTGCTGACGGCGCTGATCGCCGCACTGTTCTTGCCCAGTTGCACCTGCGTCGTATCGACCCGGCTCGACAGCGCGCTGTCTGCTGTCGCCCGAGCGAGCTGCTCCGACTGGAGCAATGCGGCAGTCTGGCCAATGGTGGCGGCCACGGTTTCCACGCGCTGCGCGACCGCTGTCGTGGCATCCGCGAACACCGATTGCACCGTAACGGAACCTGCGTAAACGTCATCCTCGCCGATGTTCCAGGTGTCATCCCCCGTCAGGTCTGGGCTGAGTTGCGCGGTCACACCGTCGATCTTTTCCGCTGCTGCTGAAAGCTCATCGCCGATTTGGCTGACCGTGCTTTTCAGCGCGCTGAGGCCTTGGGCGTTGGCCGCCAGGCCGGTGGCCGGGTTGTTGATTTGTGAGGTCACCGTTTCCAGCCGTTCGGCCTGGGCGGTGATCACGTCATTCACTTCGGTAAGGCCAACACGGTTGCGCTCCACCTGAGCGGCCAGGGCGTTGGCTGTTTGCAGGATCGTCCCAATGTCCTGCCAGTAGGTGGCATTGGGCGGCGCATTCGCGCCTGACGCATCAGCGGGGACGTCCTGTCTGGCCTGGTAAAGGCCCTGCCCCTGCCGGACGATCTCCCCGGCCAGATAGCCGCCTACCTTGTCCTTGTCGTAAACCAGTGCATCGGTGACGTCGCTGATCAGGTCCTGCAGCTCCTGCTTGGCCTCGTCGATCCGGTCATTGACGGACCCCGCACCGTTGCCGGTGATCAGGTCGATCTTGTCGCGCACTTCTTGACCCAGCTCGGTCTCGCCAATCTGCCCGCCGATCACGTCGATGATTTCGCCCACGTCGCTGGACGTCGAGGCCACCACGAACAGGAAGTCGCTCTTGCCGTAGGCATTGGACGATCGCACGTAGTAGAAATAATTGGTGGCGAACGCCAGGCCGGTGTGCGTGAACGAAAGCCCCTGCCCCAGGTACTGCGCAGCGCTCACGGGTGCATCGCGGTTGATGGTGTAGAAATATTCGTAGGTCCCGCCATTGAGCTGGTACTGCAGGTTGCTCGGCACCAGCGTGATGCTGTTGAACGACGAGTAGATCACACAGGTTTCCGGCACCGGCGGGCCGTCGATGTTGATATTGATCGTGGCCTCGCCAGACCGGGCGAGCGGGCCGCGAGCGGACACGCTGAGGGCGTACTGACCCGATGGCAGGCCGTTGATGCTGCATTGCACCGCGGGCGCCGGCACGGTGTGCGCTTGAACCACATTCCGGCCCTGACGCACCACCACGCTGCACTCGGTCACGATGCCCGCTGGCATCACCCAAGACAGCACGCCCTGCACCACCTCGGCAGCAGTGTCTGTCTGCCACATCAACCCAGTCGGCGTGCCAAGGCCGCCGGTAGGCAAGTTGATGAACCCCAGCGGGTTGTAAGGCTGACCCACCGCATCGTCGAAGATCTGCTGGTCGTATTGGCTGACCGACACCGAACACGCGTCATTGGCGCCCATGGCCCAGTCCGTGACGATGAACTCGCCCAGGATGTTCAGGGTGGGCAGGTTGACCCGCACCACGCGCCCCGGGCGGCAGTTGTAACCCGCAAAATTCATCGGCAGCGTCAGCGAGCCCCCTGCCCGCCGGCGCCGGAGTTCCATGTTGGCCAGGCGCTGCGCCTGGTACGGATCGAGCACGTAGCTGAACGACAGCGTTTCCGCCGCTTCGCCGCCGTCTTCTGCGACCCACTGCGCTACGCTGACTTCCGGATAGTCCGTTTCCGTCCAGGACTGGGTGGTATCGATGAAGGTGCCACGCACGGTGTTGATTGACGCATCGTTGCTCGACTCGGTTGTCCCGCTGACGGTGCCGATCACCATGTCTTCGGTGATTTCAAAATCATAGGGGCCGTAATAGGCGCCGGCCTGCAGCATCCAGCGCCCGCCCACGCGGATCAACTTGCCTCCGCACGCGGCCTCAAGCTTCTGCTGGACCTGGGTCTTTTGCTCGTTGGCGCCGATCACGCATCCGGTGCGGTACCGGAACCCGCCGGTGCCGTCCGCGTTGATCACTGCCTCGTCGCAGACGTTGGCCGCACTGGCGAACGTCTCCATGATGATTTCGTCATCCGGCACACCGCAGCGATTGCGCATGTACCACAGCAGATGCAGCGCGGTGTTCTCGCTGTAGCCGGTCTGGCCGTTGCGTGGGTCGAAGATGTCCACGCTGCCGCGCACCTGGAATCGCACATCGGGAATACCCGAGGGAAATTTCTCGGCGCTGTAGCGAAGCGACAGGCGCACGAACGAAAGCCCGCGCCCGATCTGGCTATCCTTCCAGTCCGGGCAGTTGGCCTTGAGAAAGGCATTTACCTGAACCGGATCGACGATCAGCTCATAACTGGCGGCATCGTAGAAATCGTTGATGTCCTGCTCGCCCAGGTAGATGGCGTCAATGCCGGCGATTCGGCCCTCGGCCAGGACGTACACCATGTGAATCCATTCGCCCTCGGTTTGCACGCCGGCCTGCTCCTGCGCCCAGACCAGCACACCGCCGGTGCTGGCCCGGCCGAGGATGAATCGCACCGGCGCCTTGGACGAACGCACGGTCTGCGCCGATGGCTCGTTGTCGCGCAGTGACGAACCGGTATTGAGCTTTTCCTGCTGATCGGCCGCATAAAAGGCCAGCGCCGTACCGGCGACCGCACCCCAGGGGCCGCCCTGCGCAAAACCCACCACTGCACCGACCACCACCTGGGCAATCTTTTTAACCGCACTGCCCATTATTCGATTCTCCAGACCACCAGTGGCTTGCATTCAATGCGGCTGACGCCATCGTCGGCCACGGACCAGAAGGCGCCGGCCCAGTGCACGGCCACACAGCGACCCAAGGGGCCGTCGTACAGCACGACATCACCGCGCTGCACATAAGCGGGCTCGACGCGTTTAAAACACGCGTCCCACGCGCCTTCCAAACTGCCGCCGATGCGCTTGAGCTGACGCTTGGCGCCTGCCTCTGTCTTGTACTTGCCGCGATAGCGCTCGGCCGGATCGACCCCGCACACGGCCACCGCGCAATCTGCCGCAAACAGGCAACAATCAAATTCGCCCCACGAAAAAGGCCGCCCTTGGGCAGCCTTGATTGCTTCGTTCAAACGCGTGGTCCAGTCTCGGTACCGCATCGCTAATCCCCGTAGGTGAAGGCCGGTGCGTCCTTGCTTGCGCCCCAGTAGATGGGCCATTCGGACATCTGCGCAATGGCATAGAAAAAGCGATCGCCCTGGTGCCGGGCGCGGTGGTTCTCATCTGTCCAGCGCTCGGTACCGGTGCGGTTCCACTCGGCCATGCGGTCAATGATCGGCACGGTGATGCTGTTGCCCTCGGCGCCGTTGCCTGCAAACGAAAACCGCGCAGCGTCCATGCGACCCGAGAACAGAATGTCAGCGGCGTACTGACCCGCCTGGTCAATCACCACAAACAGCAGTCGCGCGTAGCGGCCACGACTGCCACGTACATTGGTTTCGGACAAGATGAACGAGTCCAGGCCGTTCAGCGTGACCTCCACCGACATGGGCGTGCCGGAGTTGTTGGTTTCCTGAGACTGGCCCACTTCGCCGAACTGACCCACGCCGTCGTAGGTAATGCCGTCGATCACCAGTTGGCCAGTCCCCGTATGGGCAAACACGCTCCCGTCGGCAAAATCCAGCTGGCAGGCGTACACCACCATGAAGTTGCCCTGCGCGATGATGTCGATCACCCGCTGGCTGAAAGGAAAGACTGCCGCCATCAGAAGGCCTCCCGAAATTGCAGACTGCTGTTCGACACCACCGGCTGAATCACCACCTGGTGCGTATCCTCAACGCGGCGCATCTCCGAATAGGGGTTGCGATATTCGACCGGTGTGCCCGCGACCAATGCACGGCGAATTCGCTTGTTGAGTGACACCTGAACCCTGCCCTGCGCAGTCGAGATGGCATCCTGCACCACCTCGAACATCTCGCCGGCCACCGTGATGTAGTCGCCCAGGGAAAACACCCGTGCGCTGGGCGTGACCCCGCCAATGGTCATCAGCATGGATTGCGATGCGCCGGCCACGACTACAGGTGCGCCGATATTGTCGGTGCGAGTCCGGGTAAAGGCGGGGATTTTCACGGTGCCGAACATGCCTTGCAATCGCCCGATCAATCCGGTCAGCTCGCGCTCGTCTTCATCGAACAGCGTGCCGAAGGTCAGCGTGCACTGCCAGCAGGCCCCCGGGTAGCCCACAATCTGCTGGGCGTTGGACAGGGAGGACGTGAACGACCTGTTGTTGTAGACCATTCCCCAAGCCATTTCAGAAGGCTCAAGCAGTTCAGGCCATTCGAGAGCCATACATACTCCTGGTGATATTAATCGGATCGGGTAGGCAGTTCTGAACCGGAAAGGATCTTGCTTATCTCCCCGCCCGGTCTGATTTTCCGACTGATTTCTGTGAATACAGAGGATTGGGTTTGCACTACCCAATTCTGAATATCGAAAACGATGCTGGCATCTATTTTTTCGGCAATTAGAACAGCAGTTATGCGCCCCATAATCAGCGCGAACTCGTCACCCTTGCTCCGGTAATCCGCTGCGGTATCGTCTTTATCGACACTCGAAAAGACTTCCTGCGACACCAGCGTTGATATCTTTTGCAGCAAATCACTGCGATCTACCTTGTACGAGCTCATCTAAGACTCCTGCGAAGTGCCTGCGAAATTGGACCATTTAACTTGGCATCCTGGGCAACCGACTGAAGAGCCTGCTGCGTGCCTTGGCGGACCATATTCTGCATCATCGCAAGAGTTTCTTGGCTGACATCGCCGTTGACGTGAAACACTTGAGTGATCCCTCCGAAAGTGTTCCCAGTTTCACTCTTGCTCTCAACAGCGGCAGCTCCGCCGCCGCCCACCATCCGTACGCCCAACGAACCATCAGCGGCCCGCGTCAATGGCATGATCGCCTCCGGACCTGCCTCGCCCATCTGGCCCGTCTTACCGCCGGCCATGCCGAATGATGTCGGGGTGGTGACTACCGAATTGGTGAAAGCGGCGCCCTTGGCAAACTTCTGCACGCCCTTGTCCCATACCCCGCCATCGGCTTGAAACACCGAGGCGATGGAACTGCCCCAACTGGTCGCACCAGCGGCCGACACCGCGCCGGCTAACGCCTTGCGCATCTGGATTCGGATCAAGTCATCCACGATGGAATTGGCCAGGTCCTTGAACGACAGCTTCCCGGTTTTGACGAACTGCGTCAGAGCATCCTCGGCGCCGCTGAACGTATCGGCGAACAGTGCATTCGTCTGGCCAGCGACATCAGCGGCACTGTCACGGTAGTTTTCCCAGGCCTTTGTCGCCCCGTTCTGCCACGTGGCCTGGGCGGCATCGATCTTGGTCCAGCCTACCTTCATCGCCTCGACCTGCTTGTCGCCGTACTCCTCGGTGAGCGTGATCTGCTTGTCCAGATCCTGCCGTTGTTTCGCGGTGGTCGCGGTGGCCAGCTCGGTGCGCAGCGCCAGCACCTTGTCATTGGTCTCACGCTGCAAATCGAGCATTGCCTGGGTGCGTTCTGACTCCTTGTCGCCCATCCCGACTGACGCGGCCATCGAGTCGTAGCCGGCCTTGGCATTTGCCAGCTGCTTTTCCAGATCCGCCTGGTATTTCATCGCCTGGGAAAGCCCGGTGGCGGAGGCCACCGTGGTGTCGTACTGATCCTTCAAATAACCCAGGCCACTGGCATACGCTTCAACTGACAGCTGGTTGTTCTGAAACAACAGGTCGAGCTGTTCGGTCTTTTCCTTGAGGTCGTCGGCTGCCGCACCCACCGGGTCGAACGATTTTTTCAGTGTATCGTAGGAGGTCTGGGCGGTTTTCAGCCGTTGGTCCAGCGCCGTGTCAGCGGCTTTGCGCGCCTTCTCGGCGGCCGATTCTTCCTTGGTCGCCGCCTTGTCCGCCTCCTTGAGCGCGTCTACCGCTTTGGCCTGCTCGCGAATTTTCGCCGCCAGCGCGCTCTGCGGGTCGATCTTCTCTTTGAGAATCAGCGTCTCGGCCTGCTCCAGGGCCGTCTTGTCCTTCAGGGTCTGGACCTGCTTTTGCAGCTGCTGCAGGTAGGCGTTGCCGGCATTGATCGCGGCACTATTGTCCGGAGCTTTAGGCGCATCGCCGCCGGCCATTTCCTTGGTCAACGCTTCCTGGGTTTTCTTGAACTTGGTCGCGGCGCTGTCAGCCGTGCTGAACGCACCCGCGCTTTCACGGATGGACCGTAGCCCCTCTTCCGGAATATGGAAGCGCTTGGCCAGGTCATCCACGACCGTCGACAACTGCTGTCCCGACGCGCGCGCCGCATCAAATTCACCGCTGACCCGGGTGCCGACCGTCGACCCCAGCGTCTGTCGGATGGTTTTTAGGAAATCACCATAGGCCGCATCTGCGCCTCTTGCCGCTTGCTCCTGGTCCTTGGCGACCTTGACCAGCTCGGCGCCCTGCTGGTCCTGAGTCAGTTTGCGAAACTCTTCGCGGATCTCCTGTATAGGGCGCTTGAGCGCGTCCAGGCTGTTGGCCACCTGTACCGTGTTATCGCGCATGGTCAGGAAGGCGATACCGGCGCCAATCGCCAGCGCCGCAATACCTGCCGGGCCGCCCAGCAACGACATGATGCCGGTGGAAACACCCTTGAGCGTAGCCTGCGCGACAGCCACCTGTGCGGTCGCGGCCCGCTCGGCCATCCGGGCCTCGGCGAGCTGGAGCGACATCTGGGTCTGCACCGCCGTGCCGCGTGCGGCAATCGCTTCTTTCTCGGCACGCACCACGGCCGACTGCGCGGCGATCGCATTGGCGCTGGCCACTTCAACAGCACTGGCCGCCTGCGCAATATTGGCAGACCGGGATTGCACACTGGCCGCCGAGCTCGATGCCAGGTTCGACAGATAGCCCACAAACGACGCCGCGACCTTGCCACCGAGAATCGCGGCCAGAATGTTGAGGTTGTCTACCAAAAAGCCGATACCGGCGCCAAGCCCCTCGGTAACGCCGCTCTTGGACATCGCTGTCAGGCGCTGGGTGACACTTTCGATGCCCGGCAGCATACCTGCCACCAGTTGACGTGAAGCCCCCGCGAAGGACGCCTCCAGCGCCTTGATCGACTGGTTGACCTCCACCAGGCGCGCGACCTGAATGTTGGACAGGATATTGCCGGCGGCCTCGGCCTGATCGCCTAGCTGCTTGAACCCTGCCCCGTTGTTTTTCAGCAGGGGAATGAGGGCAGTCGCCTCGTCCGCCATGGCCTCCATGTAGGTGGTCATCTGCTGTTGGTTCACGCCGGCCTTTTCCAGCGAGTTGTAATACAGCTGCAGGGCCTGTGGCCCGGACAGGTTGGCAAACATCTGTGCGGTGACACCAACCCGGGGCGCAATCTCTTTGAAGAAGTCCGCCATCTCGCCGCCGCCACGCGAAATGAACTCGCCGGCGCGGTCTGTCGTGTCCTTGTAGATGTCGGCCAGTTTCTCCTGCTCGACACCCACGGTCCTGGCACCGGCCGCCATCCGCTGGAATTCGGTGGTCGAGGTGTTGGACAACGCGGAGAGGTTGCGCACCTCCTGCGCGTACTCCGTGGTTTTGCTGGTGATGGCGACCAGCCCGGCAATGGCGGCCGTTGCCGCCAAGCCCATGCCGGTGAATGCTGAACTGATCGATCGCTGCAGTAGGCTGGCATTGGTGCCAGTGCGATCGAAGGCCTGGTCGACCGCGCCCAAGCTGCTGTCGATCTGGCCCGAGGCCTTGGCTACCGCGCTTTCGCCTCTGGCAATCTCTTGCCGCAGCTGGGCGGTGGTCGCCTCGATCCGGACCAACATGCCCTGGACATCGGTATCAGCCATGTGTGTCTCCGTGTGGTAAAACGCCGGCAGCCGGCGGGTTTAAAATGCCTTGCGGCTACTTGTCTGAGCGCCGTCCGGTGAGGACCTGGCGAAGCTTGTCAGCCACTGTCGAAGGCTTGGGTTTCTCAGTCGGCTTTGCGCCGCCAAATGGACTGGTCATCTGCGCCCATTCGATCTTTGCATCCATGGCGATGAAAAGTTCCGGCAACGGCGTACGCCAAGCGACATCGGGCGGCCAGCCGAGCCAGCCTGTCGCCACCGCAAACAATCGATCGACGTAGCTGCCACCCTCGACAGCGCTTACCCCTTTCCCGCTTCGACGTTTTCCGGCGTTGCACCGCGGGGGTTGTAGAGCGCTCCCAGATAGCCCGTGAGCTGGACCGCTAGATCCGAAACACCGGCCTGCCAGACCTTTTCGGGCAACAGCTCGGCGTCCTTAGCGCCAAGGCCCGCGCCGGCGGCGATTACCAGGGCCACGCCGTCTACGCTGAGCACGCGCATGGCTTCGGCCGCACCACGCAAACCACCAAAATGCGCCTCGATCTTGCGCACCGCGCCGAGGGTGACAGACAGATCAAAAGTTTCCTCGCCGACCTTGATGGCCAACGAACCGTGCAAAGTCTTGCTCATGAACCAGTTCCCTTATCAGGAAGGGGGGCCGAAGCCCCGGATGATCACGCAGCAGGGCCGGCCGCAATCTCGAGAATGTCGGAGTTAATGCCCAGGGTGACGTTGCGGCGCACCACATTGTCGGCGGCACCCGGCGCGACGGTGTTGTTCATCACCTTCGCCCGGAAATAAAACGTGGTCGGCAGGATCGCCGGCTGCGCGGCCGGGTCACCGTCGTTCAGGGTGATCTTGATGTTGTAATCACCCTTGGAGCGATCCTTGTGCGCCACCTTAATCGCCGCCTGGCCCACGTCACCGTTATCCAGTCCGACGGTCACGGTCAGGTCACCCGCGTCCGCGGTGCCCTTGTATTTGCGCACACGACCATCGCGTAGCGACGTGAAGGTCACCGAGCTGAAGGTGTCGCCGAATTCGCCGAGGTCTTCGATTTCACCGACTTCGCCGTAAGTGTCGGCCTTGTAAGCCGTTTCGGTGTCCGCGCCAGTTTTGGTGCCGAGTGCCAGTCGGCATCCGGCGGCTGTGTTGAGGTTGTCATCGGCCATGGGTATGCCTCCAAAAGCACATTGGATAAAAAGCCGCTGGGCGGCCAAGGGTTGGTTAGTGAGTGGTAATGATGCGGACCGTTATTGATCCCTGATACGTCACGCCGTCAGCGTCCCGCTGCGCATCGGCGCGCTCAACTCTTACCGAAACAGCGCGACCTGTCTCGAGTGGAAGCCGACGCTCATTCAAAGCGTCAATAATTTCCCCGTTTATACGCTTCACTTCAGCCTGGCCGTGCGCATCCGACCAGACGGACAGGTAGATCAGACGTTGATCGCGTTTGCGGCCATAGATGGGCGATATGTTGGTCGATATCTCCCGGTCAATGGACACGTAGGGCATATCCGTATTCATTGGCGCGCCATCATAAACGGGGCAAGAAACCTCTGCTTCAAGCCGCGCAAACAGCGCCTGTTGGAGAGCAACAGAAGGATCAGGCATCGGTCACTCCTTTGCTCGCTTTTTCCAGCGTATCGCCGATGGCTTTACGGATACTCATAAGGACCCACTCGCGATTTACATCGAGAGATGGCCGCAGCCATGGATGCGCAGGTAGTGGCGGAATGTCCGGAAACTTTCCGAAGAAGTGCGACCCATCGGTCTTGTTTGTCGCGCGGCGACTTCGGTTCTCCTCTCTTTTCTTACCGCTCAAACCCTTGGTGCCATATTCAAGGAATCTGAGGTAGAAAAAACGTCGGTTGTCTTTCTTTCCCCGGATACCGATTTGTGCGTCCAGGCCACTCTTGGACACAAATGCCTTGAGCGCTCCAGCAGCCTCACCGGTATCCCTGGGTACGAGTTCAAGCATGGTTTGGAGAATTTGGTCAGCGCCCTTTTGCATGGCCGGGCGCAATTGGTTGTCCATGTTCTGATGAATATTACGAAGGGTTTTGCGAAGTTTAAAATCACCAGACATGCGAGAGCGGCGACTGGCCAAGGCCTAGCCCTTTTCTTTTACAGGTTTTCCAGAGGGCTCAACCGCAGCCGCTGCCGGAGCAGCTGAATCGACTTTGACGGCAAGGCCTCGATCAATGAGGGCCTGGCCGGTCGTCGCGTCAGTGCTGAACTCGGCACCTTTTTCGACTTCGCCAGTTGCACCGGAAAGATTACCCAAAGCACGGAGTTTCATAATTTCCCCTTCAAGGATTCGGAACATTGGAGCACAGCAACCGCAGCATGGATTGAGCGTTATCAATCAACGATGCTTCGATTTTATAAGTGCCGGAGGTGTGGACTAAGCGGCAGCCAGCCAGCGCGGCAGCCCTGGGACGAATACGGATCTCGGCGCTGACCACTGCCTGTAGTTGCTCTGCGATCGGAGTGACACGTCCAGTCGGGAGGGTTATTTCTGCCCAGAGCTTACCCACTTCCAGCCATGTGGTATCGAACCCGCCGGAGCTGTTCTTCAGCAAAAGAGGTTGGAAGAGAGCGCAGCGATGCCGAAGCGGACCTGCTCGCATCACACCCCCCAGCCAACGCGATAAGGCGTCAGCAAGGACCGAGAACCCATAGGAATTTCGCTGGCGGTTGTGCCGACGACGACATCTTCGCGGTTGCTGTACAAGTTGCCCAAAATGAGCAAACACGCAGCTTTGATCGACGCGTTCACCACAACTGGATTGCGGTCGGCATCGCCGCGCAGCACAGCGCTCGCAAGCGATTGCGCATCTGCATAGAACTTTCGATTGAGATATTGCTCGGCCGCGTCTTCTGCGGCTTCGAGCAATACCTGGACGTGCGTGCGGTCATCCTCTTCCGCGCGCAAATGGAGCATTGCGACTTCGAGAGAGATCGCGTTCATGTCAGGATTTGGGTTTTTTATCGGTAGCCAGATCGGCAGCGATCAATGAAACCGCATCATGCTTCGGTGACTTATAGCCCTTGCCGCCCGCGCGGCGTACTTCCTTGCCGTCAAGGTAGCTGCGAAGCGGGTAGAGGGTGATTTCGCCCGTATCTCCTAGGCCGTTTGCCTGCGCATCAGGAACTGCAGCTTGCCCGACACCAGCGTGGGCGACCGCGGTTACCGATTCGCCAGCAGTCGTCGATGTTGCTGCGGAAAGAGGTTGTGCACCTTCGACAGTGCCTGTAGCACCATTCGCTGCGTCAGCCGGTTGCGTAGCAATCACGGGGGTCGAATCTGAAACGACAGGCTTGGCCGCATCGTTAGAATTTGAACGTGCCATTTTCATATCTCCAGAATCAGCGGGGCCGCCCAGGGGCGGCACTCAGTTACGAAGGGATCAGGCTGCGGTCAGCTCACCGGTGACGAACGCTTCCGGACGGTAAACCGCGAAAGCCAGGCGCTCTTCCGCGCGAATGGTGACCATATTGTTCTCGAAGTCCTTGTCGTTCTCAGTCGAGACAAGCACCTCGATACCCATCCGGTCGTAGATCTGCGCCGCCAGGCTGAAGGCGCCCACCAGGAACTGGTCTTGGACAATCGCCTGGGTTTCAACAACGGGCAGATTCCACAGCCGAGGGGCGGTGCCATCTTGCGGTTTACCAATGATGTAGCGACCTTCGGCGTCCTTCAGCAGCTCAATGGCGGCCCAGTCGATCGGGTTGAGCACGATGCCGGTAGATGGGAACTCGGCCAGCATGGCCTGGAGCAAAGCCAAACGAATGCGGTCGATACGCTGTTCTGCCTCGACCACGATGCCCGCAGGCGGCGCGTATGCCTGGGCCTGAGGGATGATGCCCTTCAAGTTGTTCCCGGTACCGTTGCCGTACAGCAACTGCGCTTCTTCGGCGAGCAGCAAGCCATACCGTGCACGGGCGTCGATGTAGCTCTGCAGCGCAGCAGCATCGTCGAGGATCTGCCGGCTGCCTTTGAACAGGTGAGCGACTGTGCGAACGTTCGCGTTTTCGAGCGCAAAGGTCAGTTCGCTGTATGGCTTCGCCAAGCCCTCACCCACGATCGCGGCGTTGTTGGTAAAGCCTGTCTCACGCACGTACTCGACAGCGTTGCTGTCGGTAGTGCCAGGTGCGACCAGTTCGCGGATAGTGAGGCGCCGCTGAGGCGCCAGAATCAAACCTACACGCTCCGTCTGGACAAGCGCACCACCGGAAGTCGGTACAGACGTGATGGCCGCGCGTGGAACCTCAACACGGCGCGAGCCGCGGAAAGAGCTGGTTACGCCCTCCTCGGTCATTTTCGCGGCCACGAGCTGACCGGCAGACTGCTGAACTTCTGGGTCATGACGCTTGTTGGCATTAACCAGCTTTTGCTCAGCGTCCTGCATGCGAGCCTGAAGCTCGCCCTGCTTCAGCAGCAGCTCGTCCACCTTGCCACGGGTCTCAGCCTGCATTTCACCGGACGCTTTGATTTCCTTCTCGGTGCGCTCGGCGTAAGTCTTGATCTGGTCGCCAACAGCTTTCAGGTCGGCCTGGGTTTGCTTCTGAGAAGCTTCAATCGCAGAAAGATCTTGGGGCATGGTTTTGTCCTTTCAGAAATGAAAAAACCGCCTCTAGGGCGGTCAGTAGTCGGTTGCTGTTTCAGTCGTTTAGCCCGTCGGAAATAGATTCCGAAGAGCTGACGCCTGGAGTGCGGTTTCTTCAAACGCAGATACATCAAGGGCAGCGCGAGGCGTACCCGGCACGACAGCGCTAGGCGTGTCGCCGCCAACAGCTTTACGCGTGCTGGTCTTGATTTCGGAAAGCAATTTTTTGCGCTCGGTGCGGGTCATGCCGGACTTCGCCAGCGCCGCGTCGAGCTTGCGCGTGGCATGGGCACTTGCCCGTTCTGGATCCGCATCCTCTGTAACTTCGGAAGCACTGATCAATCCGGTCGCGAAACCCTTTTCCACGGCATTCGAACCGTTCATATAGGTTTCGGCGTCGAGCATTTTTTCAATGGCCTTATCGTCCTGCCCGCTGGTGTCCGCATAGAGGCTGATCATGGCCCGATCAAACTCCTCCATGGTGTCAGCGAGCTCGCGAATTGCGTGCCGGTTACCAGCGAAGTAAGTCCAGCAGTTGTGGATCATCAGGAAAGCTGTCTTGGCGACTTCGCGCTTTGCGCCAGCCATCGCAATGACCGACGCCGCTGAAGCGGCCAGGCCGAGGACCTTGGTCGTGACCTCCTGCGAGTGCTCAAGGAGACGGTTGTAAATCGCGATGCCCTCGAACATGTCGCCGCCCGGTGAGTTGATGTACACCGTCACGGGCTTGTCGCCAATCGACCGCAGCGCCGCATCCACGCGCTTGAGGGTGACGCCCTCGCCATACCAGTCTTCACCGATGATTCCGTACATCGTGATGGTGTCGGTATTGGATTCGAGCGCAGCGCGCAGATCCGGATTCCATAAATCGAGCGCACGCGGGCTCAGCTCACAGTTGAAACTGCGAGCATTTACATTCAATGGCATGGTTACTCCTGAGCCTGGCCGAGCCAGTTCTTCAAAGCATTTTGAGCGGCTTGCCCGTCGGTGGACTGCCCGAGCTTGTCGATTGGCGCGAGGTTGGTCTGCACGGTGAGGACCGCGGCATTGCCGCCGTGACGTGGCAGGTTTTCCTTAACCCGGCATTCGTCCCGGGTCATGATTCCGTTCTGCGTCATCTTGCTGTACCACTCTGCCCTGCCCGTACTGTCAGCCTTGAGGAACGCCTCGAGCGAGAATTCTGCGTAATAGGACCGGCGGTCCACCGGGGTCAGTAGCCGCTTATTCACGCACTGCTGAATCTGAGTGGTGATGGAGCTAATGCTGAAGGTCAGAAACGCAATCATCTGCTGTTCAAGCCCGGTTCCCCAGTTGCTTCCTGCGTCAGTCTTGCCGACCATCCATGGCGGAACCCCAAACCAGCGGCATACCTCCTCGACGCTGTAGCCCCTAGATTCGAGAAGCTGCGCATCTACCGGGTTGATACCAATGGTTTCCGGGGTGATGCCCTGCTCCAGCACCGGTGAGCGGCCTGCGTTCAGCGCGCCGGAAACCTGCTTCACATAGTCTCGAAACTCCTCGCGCTGCTCAGGCTTGAGCACGCGATCCACCTTAAAAGCCACGGCTGGAAGCAAGCCATTCTTGAAAGTGCCGTTGGCTGCATCATCGGCCGACATAGCAGCGCCGAACACATCCGCACCATAGCGAATCGCTGACAAGCCGACCCTGCCGTCCAAGCTAAACGCAGGGATGTGGAGCATGTCTTGCCGCTCGATCTGGCGCCGCGCACCTTTGCGTGGTCGAAACCAGTAGGTCACCCTTCCGTCATCATCAAGATCGAGGTCCACTCGCCCCGGAAGCAGGAAGTCCAGAGCAATAACGCGCGAGCCGGCACGATGAATTTCCGCGTACGCATTGCCCCGTAGCAGCATCGAAGCGACCATGGCCTGCCAGAACTGGAAAGCGGTCATGTCCTCATTCGGGCTCGTATGGATGACGTCATAGAGGGCGAACGACCGAGCATCCTCACGGTCACCGTTCTGCTCGCGTCGATAAACGCCCATCGGCAGACCTGCAACCGAAGTCGAGACGATCCGAACGCAGGACCACACGGCTGAGAGTTGCATAGCATTGTCGACGGTCACTGTCTTGCCAGAGCTTGACTGGCTACCTCGGAACTGGCTCCAAAAGCCGCCATCGCTCAGATTTATCGACTTCCCCAGCCACTCGCCGAGTGAAGCTCTCGGAGCCCGAGCCGCCCGGCCCAATACGGCTGATAAGGATTTATTCACCGATCAGCCCCTTGCGCACAAATCCAGCGATTAGAAGTAGTGCAACACCGCCGGCGATCAAGGCCCAGCCCAAGCCTTGGAGAACGTAAACGCCCGCAACGGCGGAACCGAACCCGCAGAGTGCGAGCAGAATGAATAGGAGCAATGGGTTCATACGATGATGGGGTTCCTGATGGCGGCCATGAAGTCGTCATTGCCCCTGCCTTCAGGGTTCAAGGAAATCAGGGACACTGCGTTAAATAGGGCCATTAATGGATCGATCTTTGCCGACCCGCTGGCCTGCTTGGTGATCAGGATGGAGTTTGCACGCGGCTCGACTTTTGCGTTACCGACGCACCAGGCCATCATCGGCTGCCCGCCGTGCTTCATGCCTCCTTCAGCCAACTTGCGCTCGGCCGTCTTGATCGCCCCGCCCAGCTTCCAGCCTTGGCTGACAGCAACAATCTTGTCCGGAGGGATTTCGCGCTCAATCATCGCGTCGTAAATTGCGCCGATTCCCACCGGGTCGACACCGACCTTATCCAGTAGGCCAGACGCCTCTATTTGCTCAACCAGATCTGCAACGTCGTTCACGTCATCGCCGATGCGCACAGACAACGTGAGATTGCCATCCTTCTCGAAGTCATTGAATCGCGGAGCCTCGGCTTTGCGTCGCTCAAGCACCGAAGGGTGGGCCCAGGCATGGGTCCAAACGAGCCAGTCACGTGTGCGCTTGTCGCGCCCCACCGCGGCGAACCCCAAAAGATCGTCCAGGCCACCGCCGTCGATGCCAACGTCAATGACTTCCGACATGGAGATCAGCATGTCCAGCGTCAGCACTGGAACAGCGGCTGCCATCCAGAAATCTGCGCCTGCCCAACGATCTGAACGAAGTGCCAGGCCGATTTCAACGTTCAGGTGCTTCGACATGAAGCCGAGAATTTCTGACTCGCCGGCCTCCTCCGCCTTCTTCATCTCCCGGATCAGGAATTTCTCGCTGACCGAATAACCCAGGTTCGGGTTGGTGATGTAGAAGTTTTCAGGATTGCGGTGCTGGTTTGCCTTGAGTATCCGGTCAGGAAACTCGTAGATCACGGGCAGGAAGTTTGGATCAATGATCTTCCCGTCGCGGACACCGCGGGCGTACTGCAGCTTTTCCCGGAAGACGCCCGCCGGCGGCTGGTCAGACTGCGTAGTCAGGTAGATGACAAACCCTTCCGGCCTGGAGGCCAGGCCGCCAGTTGCTTCTCGCAACATGTTCGCCGCGTGCGGGTTCTTGCCAAACAGATGAAGCTCGTCGACCAGAACAACGGCCGCTTTCTTGCCGCCCACCGTGTTCTGGTCAGCAGCGACTACCTTGAGCGTCGCACCTGACTCGCGATGCGTGATAGTGCGGACATGATCCTGGACGTGCAGTAACGCCGAAAGCTCTTCGTCATGTTTGACCATGTCGCGCGCCGGCGCATAGGCGTTATTCGCAACCTCAATGGTGGGCGCCAGGATGATGAACTCGGCCGACTGCCGCCAATTTCTGATCAACACCGTGAGCATGATCGCGGCGGCGATGGTGCTCTTGGCGTTCTTTTTACTGATCAGGAGAAAGAATTCCTGAATCAGACGCTCACCGGTGTCGCCGTTGTATGCACCGAATATCGCCCCGGCTAAGTCAGTGATCCACGGGGCACACGACTCACCGATGAGGGGGCTACCCGGGGCATCGACAATTTTCAGGTCATTCAAGACCTGCATGCACGCCTGCGCCTCAGCAGGAAACAGAGGCGGGAACGGTACAAGTGACTGGCGGTTAACGATTCGCGCTTCCCAATCTGGGCACGACGTGTCCCAGGTGGGTTGGCTCAATTATTTCACCGATCGTAAATGGCTAGGAGGTGGAGCCGATGCTCCAAACTTTCCTTTTGACGCCGCCTTGGCCGCGTTTTCTTTCTCCTGCTTCTTACCTGCATCGCCCGGCTTTTGAACAGTAAAGGCAGCCAGAGACTTGGCGGCTTCAAGCCGAAGTTTTGGGTCCATGTCGTCGTCGGCCATCATCGACCTGAAAAACGCTAGCGGGTCTTCATCCAAAACGTCCGGCGATACGGCTGCGCGTTCGACGGGCTCAATTGCGGGGGTTAATGCATGTCTCCCCGCCTTCACCGGCTTCGCTTTAACATCAGCTTTAACATCAGCTTTAACACCGGTTTTAACATCGGTTTTAACATCAGCTTTAACAGGGAAAAGCGCATTGAGCTTATGCAGTTCGCGGATGACGTCCGGATCCTTCGCAAGCCTGGAGCCCGCGGCCGACGCGGTCTTCCCCGAACATCCGGCCGCGATGGCTGCGTCTTTGTTGGACGCACCTTCCCTCACTGCGACGATAAAAGCGCGCTTTTTGGAGGTGAGTGCCATCTTTAACAAAAACCTGTGAAGGGGAAAAAATCTGTGCGTGCGGTCGGGGGCGGTGTCCGGAGCGAAAAGTGCCAAGGTTTCGACCCACCCCCTCCGAAAATGAGAATACCTCTCATTATCTTAAGTTTCCGTGCATTTCGCGCGATCTTGCCTGAATATCTAAGCCGATCGACTGTCATCGCGACTCTACGTCGCTCTGAACCACACGTTGTGCACGGCTAGGGGACCTCAGACTCGGCCAGCTCCGCGCGCTGATTCCTCGGCGGTCTTGGCCTTATGACAAGGCACACAAAGCGCCTGCAGGTTGGCTTCGTCATCTGTCCCGCCCTGCGCCACGTTGATGATGTGATCGACCTCGAGGTCAAGCGTGACAGTGCTGCACGCTTGGCATGTGTACTCGTCCCGAATCAGGATCGCTGCGCGTTTGCGTCTCCAAGGTCTGCCGCCACGGCCAGAACCCCAGCCGCCATCACCTTCATCAGCTACAGGCGATGCGAACTGCCGCCCGGCAGCCTCTGCCATCCGCGGTTTAAGCGCTGTAAGTCTGCCCATTCAATGTTCCCTCATGACGTGGCATCAAGCGTTTAAACGCACAGGTCGAGCATGCCATCAGCCAAACCTCACCTACCCGCGTGTTTTGATCTTCTGGGTAAATTCAGATTACCGAATCCAGCCTCCAGTCGTTCGACGAAATTGCTGACCCAGTCGCGGTGAAGAGCTAAGCGATGGATGGGAGCAAGGCGCGTAAGGCTTGGCCCATGCATTGCTTAGCCATGCCAGGAAACCAAAAAGTGTTGAAAAACAGGCGCATTGGATTTGCAACAGCAACCGCTGTCACGGTCAGCATGCCGAGGAGAAAAATGTGAGATTCAACGAGTTTGACCAACTATCCCAAGACTACAAACTACTTTCAAAGCAGCTCGCGGAAATGAAAGCAGGAACAACATGCGATGATCCTGGGCTGCTGGACGCGTTGATGGAGCTATCTGAAGCCACCCGCAACCTCAGAGTTAGGCTGGAGGATCTTAGGCGCGCCCAGCTTCCCCAGAAGACTGCGCCAAAAAACAAGCCTGCTCTGCGACTCGTAAAGTGAGCTGTAGCTATCCAGTCATTTACCCCTGCTGCGCTGGATCTGAGCGTCGACTTGGTCAGCGCACGTATCAAGCAATTTGATAGCCTGGTCCTTCAGCTCCCACACGTCGCCGTTGTCACGCAGATCGGTGTCGTCTGTATTGACCCGCTCGCATGGAATCAACTCAGGGGCTTCCAATCTTATTGCCGTTGTCTTTGTTACCAAGGACGGCTTTGCCGCGCAGGCCGTCAGGCAGAGGCTGAGCAGCCCAATCACGAACAGGTTTGCTATTGCGCTTGAGGTCATCGAAATCCTTCCTGGCCTTCTTGGCCTTGTCTTCGCTGGCCTTGATGCGTTTGTTCAGGTCGGCGGTGTAGGCAACATTGCGCGCAGCTTCGGCTTTCAGCGTGGTGATCGTCGCCTGGCTTTCCTTGTTGGCATCCACGGCGACTTGCTTGGCATCGCGTTCAACAGAGACGGCGCTCTGCAACGTGACCACCCGGATCTGCTGGATAGCAATGAGCAACGACATGACGATGCCGATGACCACAGCGACAGCGATGATGCGCAACGTCGAAGCAGCTTTGGAGACAGCGACAACAGGTTCTAGGCTCATACCGAGTCCGCCTTGCGTCCGAGGAAACGGATGATCAGCTCCCTGATGGCGGTCACTCCGATGAAGCCGATGGTGCCGCCGGCTCCTACAGACAAGCTCGACGGCCATGACATCCATTCAATGACGCTGCTGGCCGACAGGCTCAACGCGCCACAGATGAGCGCCTCGAAAACGATCCGCCACTTGTTCTGTTCCTTGGCCTCATACAGCACACGGAGCAGCGAAATGGTTGCGGCCATGATCGCCCCTTGCCAAAGTGGGTTACTGAGGACGAGCCAGACTTGCGCCCAGAAGTCGGGGTTTTTCTCAGGCATGTTCGACATCCGACTGTCCTCCCTTGCGGGGAGCAGAAATGAAAAAGCCCCGGCAAATGCCGAGGCTCGAAGTAATCGCGCGTCTTTCGAAAGTCTTGGCCAATAGCAGGCTGGGCCTGTCAGCGGATGCCAGCCCCACATGCTATTGTCAGAAATTTATCAACGTCGACAGCAGGTATAGCCGTGGATAAAACAAGGATCATGCAAACAGACTTATTCGAAGTGAGAAGCACCGCAGGGAGGGTCTACGAGATAAGTGAACAAACGATGCAGATAATGACTTCGTTTCGAAATGGCTCCGACACGGGCTGGTTGGACGGACCCAAGCGATATGTAGTCAATAGCGGGGGTTCCGTAAGGAGAGTGAGCGAGAACGAATTTTTTATCATCGCCTCGGGCGAAACCGCGACTCGCTTGGCCTGACATAGTACGAGGGATCTTTACCGATATGCGGCTGACGCCGCTAGTGGAACAGCGTGGTGCCCGGAAGACAGATGCGTAATAGCGCCGGACAGAAGTCCGATCACTGTTCTGTCTGAAAAAGCTTCGCCGGACTTCAAAAACGAAAAACCCGGCACACCGGCCGGGTTCTGAATTGGTGTGCGGCTGATGTAACTTTCGCACTGTGAGAAATGTATCTGAATTTTCCATTCAATACAAGGGATTTATGCCGCCCCTTCACCAAGCTCCAAGTGAATCACCTGCCAAAGTGGCGATTGAGCCTCTATATCCACTTCTTTAATGGTGGCCTTCAGCAAATCCCAAGTCGGCTTCCAGTCCCGATTCCAGTTATTAGGATCGACCACCAGCCCGTAAAAGGCCTTCATCTCCTCGGCCACGCGTGCGGGCCCCCATTCAGGCGCGCCTGTAACTTCACATTTGAATGACTGCAGGGCCGCTGTCACCAGGTATTGAGCGCGTGCACGGCGCAGCGGGGTGAGTTCCGACAACTCCGCGCGGGTGGCGATCAGCAGGACGGCATTCATCACGTAGCGCATGTTCGGCATCGGCGAATACATGTAATGCCCGAACTGCTGCACCTGAAACGGCAGCGTGGCGATGGCGCGTTGAAACTTGCCCATCATCGTCAGGTGGGCGGCCCGCGCCGTAGAACGACCCGCAGGTGTTCTGCGCGTCTCGCTGATGCTGATCCGCTGGCCCAGCACCGGAAAGCGCCCGGCCTTTTCATTTTCCTCCGTGCCCATAGCGGGAAAGAACGCCTCGCGGCGCTGTATCCGCGCCTTGCTCTTCTTGATGCCTGACTTCGCCGTTTCGATTGCGACCGCCGAGATTGAGGCCCCGGATTCGTGCTGCGAATCTGTCCAGGCCTGACGAGCTCCTATCAACTTCATGTGCTGCTCTCCCCAATCAAATAGTCGTGCCGGTCAGTCGCCGGTCCAATGCGAGCCGCCGGCGCCCCGGCGGTTGTTCTGTTCTTCTGTGCCGCGATTGTTCGCCCGGGCCAGCGCAGCGACGGTGTTGCGGAGCCGCATGCTCAACTGAGGCACCAACTCTTCCAGCGGCAGCGGTTCGCCCGTTGTCTGGCAGATCCAGCCCGACGCATTGCAGGCGGTGCAGTCGATCTGGTGAAAAATTCCATTGGTGCTGCCAGCGCCGCGGCAAAGGGCGCACTCCATCAACGGCTTCATCTGGCGGCGAAATTCTGGTCCGTGGCTCTTCTTCACTGACTGGCCTCCATCAATCGGGCGTGAATGGCAGTCAGATCAACCTGGCCGTTATCGTTGCTGGCCGGAATCAAGATCTCTCTGCCGGACATCATGTGCAGCTCCAAAACCCACCGGCCGCCAGGGCTGAGTACCACCTGCATCGAGCTGATATCGCCTGGCTGTACTGCCAGTTTTCGGCGCGGATCGACCAGAATCATCATTTTGAAACCTCGCCATTCACAATGTTAGAAACAGGCTCGCAGGCCACGCCGTTCGCGGCTTGCGCAGGGTTTTGCGAATTTTCATATTGGGTGTCTATCAGGTTGTGGATCGAATTGAAGCCGCGCTCATCTAACCAGTGGTGCCACTTCTCCAACGCGGCCAACCGCTGCGCCCGTGCCTGGGTGTTGATGTAGGTGGACGCGATCTTGCCCAGCGAATGGTTGAGCAGCATCTCGCCGATATGACCGTCAATGCCGAGGTCGGTCCATGCGGTGCGAGCCACCTTGCGCAGGTCATGGCTGGTCCAATCTCCACGACCTATCCGCCTGAACACGGCACTGGCCTGCCCTTCGCTGATGGCCCGCCCACGACGTGACGGGAACAGGTAGATCCCCTCGTACCCCTGGCTGATCTGGATTGCCCGGTATCGGGTCAGCAGCGCCTTGGTCTGAGCGGTCAGCGGTAGGCGATGCTCGGTCCGGGTCTTAGTGTTCTCGGCGGCGATGAACCACTCACCGTCCGGGAGCGAGACGTCGGACCAGCGCGCCATCCGCGTCTCGCCGACCCGCGTGCCGTGGCACAGCATCATGATCGCCAACATGGCCTCGCCCGGCTGGATCTCGAACAGGTCGGCCAGCATCGGAACCACTTCCACCAGGTGCACGCCGCGCAACCGGGCAGCCTTGGGCATGATCCGGGCCTTGGTAAAGTCCACGAACTTCATGTCAGCCATCGGGTTCTTGTCGATCAGTCCCAGCTTGTAGGCCTGGAGGAAGGCGACCACCAGCAGCACGAACAGCTGATGCACGTACGACAGAGACAATTTCCGCTGGCATGGCCACATCAATTCCTTGTCCAGCACGGCGGCAGTCAGATCGCGCACCGGGACATGTTCAAGCCTGGGCTTCAGGTGACACTTGATGGCGGACTTGGCCCCGGCCTTGCGCTTCGCCGACAACGACCGGTCCAAGCTCATTCGGTTGCCATACCAGTCGATCAGCTGGCCGCACGTGGCCAGGCCGCCGAGCGCCACGGTGGCCGCCGAATCCCGAAGCAGGCGCTGACGCAGCGCAGGTAGTTCGGCCAGTACCGCGGCGGCGCCCAGGTCAGGGAAACGTGCAATATGGTTCCACACCTTGCCCTTGACCAGATACCACGACCCGCGCTGACGATCCTGACCGAAGCGCAGGTACAGGCCGGGGTGACGCGGGTCGCGCAGGTCGTTCACGCCTGGGTCGGCGGCCTGCCGTCGGATCTCGGCATCGCTGAACTTCACCGTGCGGGTCTTGCTCATGCGGCCCCCACTGTCGGGGAAAGGCGCAGATACGCGCGCAGCTTCTCCATGGCGTCAAAGTGTCCCCGGCAAACGATGGCGAGATAGCCCTGGGCGTTGAGCGCGGCGATGCGCCTGTGCTGTTCGGCCGACACCGGCGCGTCATTCGGCGGCGTGGCCTTGAACTCGATGTACAGGCCAAACCACCCGCCGCGAGCCATGGTCAGCACCAAGTCAGGGATGCCGGCGACAACGCCCTGCTTCTTCAGGCCCATCGCGACCTTGATGTGCCGGTGCCCACCGTTCGGGACGTGGTAGATCAGCGCGAAGGCTTCCGGGTGCTTGAGCTGAATCTCTGCCAGCAGCGCGGCCTGCTCCAGCCCCTCGCGATCGATGCGAGGCGCGCGTACGGCCTTGGGCTTGAATGCCTTCATTGTGGGGGCTTTCAAGGCAATACCTTCAGGCCGGCGGCCTCGATGAACTTCGCACAGGCATGGCGCATTCCGGTGGCGGCGTAATAGGCGTCCATGTGGCTGTCGTCGATGCCTTCCTCGGAATCTTCTGGCACCGATGGCGCGGGCGGGAGTTCGATCACCAGGCCGGCGCGGGATGCCTGCCATGCTTCCCAAGCAGCCTGAGTTTCAGTCCAGACGTAGTACCCGGACTCCATTTCAAGACGGAAGCCTTCCACATCTTCAGAGTCGTCCCCGTAAATCAGGTGTGGCTTCGCCCAGGCCTCAAACTCTTGACGCATTTTCAATTCGTTCACAGTGCCACCTTCCCTTCTCGAAACAGAATGTCCTGAGTGCGCATCACGCCCTCTGCCAGATAAAGCCGAACCTCGTAGCGAGTCAGCTCCCCCGGTGCGCGGAGCCGGCCATCGGCGATGTCATGGCAGTAGCCGCAGGCCCAGGCCGCTTGGAAGTCGTTGGGCTTCATGCCCATCCCGCAGGTGCCAGCCAGGCGGTAGTGCGCAAGGACCGTGGTGGACGATTCGCACCCACACCCCGGAAAGCGCACTTGGCATTCGCGGTCACGGGCGGCTTCCGTCAGCCTGCTCATAGGAATGCTCTGGCGCGGCGGGCGCGCAGTTCGGCCAAGGCTTTATTGCCCACTTCAGGGGTAATTTTTGGTGACGGCGCAGCGAGCTCGGCTACGGGCACCGGCGCCAACTGCTCGCCGCGCCAGACCTTGCACACTTGGACCGAGTAACGCTTCTCGAAGCTGGCCAGCCCAAGCTCGCGGGAGAGAAGCGGCAAGCTGTGGAAGCCTGCGGCCGCGGTGGCGTGATACACCGCCGGGTGAAGCCATTTGGCGGTATCGCGCATCACTGGGTGGCAGTTGCGCAGGGCCTGCTCGTAAGCGGATTCAACGCTGGGCAGATTCAGCATCTCCGGCGTTGGCACGCAGCCCTGAATGAACTTACCCACGCTGGGGATGAAGTCGGAAGCCTCGGCGCGGCAGCGCATCAGGCCGATATCGATCTGTTCCTGAGTGCAGATGCCATTCTCGATGAAGCCCTGAAGCCAGGTCTTTTTCGATTCCAGATAGGACTTCTTGTCCGGCCAGGCCTGCCGCCATGCGGTGCGGATCGAGCGCAATTCCTTGAACAGGTGGTTGATCACCTGACCGGTCTGGCGGGCCTGATCCTGCTGAGCCTGGGCTGATACGGCGGTGCTCGCTTCGACGAACTCACCGGCGTGAACCTTGGTCATGGCAGAAGCTGCGTAGGTGGCGACCGTTTTCATGAGTTCACTCCGTCCATCCAACTGGTGTCATCGTCGTCGGTGCTGTCGACCACCGTGGTGCCGGCGTTGCTGGTGCGGTCGCGTTTGATCCAGGAGGCAAGGCGGTATGCCCAGCCACCGTTGCTGTCGATAGTGGCTGGGCGAGCCAGATAGAAACCCTTGAAGCTGGCAATCAGCTTGGTGGTCGCGGCGTCGGCCGGCAGTGCTACGATTTGGAGTTGGGCCGAGAGCGCCTTGGCCGACGGCTCCCAGCCAGCGAACATGCCGAAGCGTTGACGGTCGTCAGCCGCTTGCAGGGCTTCGAGGTCCTGCTCGAGGACAGCGCCCAAAATCTCGCGCCGCTGCAGCTGTTCGGTTAACTGATGGTTAAGTGATGTATTGGGTGCAGCTGCTGCACCCCGTTCTGCGTTTTCCTGCACCCCGTTCTGTTGTGAGCTGCACCCCGCGCGGTTATCTGCACCCCGTTCTGTACGGGGTGCAGCATTTGCACCCCGTTTAAGTTGGAGGTCATACACCACGGGGCGGCGGTCACGGCGATCAATGTAAGCCGCTGCAATGGCTTGATTGCCCTCGGTGATGAAGCCCGCCTTCTCCAGCTCATCCAACTTCAGGCGGACGGTGCGCTCGGACAGCCCCGTATGTTTGGATATAGTCAGCGCGGATGGAAAAGCGCCGCGACCTTCAGGACCGGCATAGTTCGCCATGCACAGCAGCACGTGGCGGGCAGCAGGGTTTTCCAGAGAAGACCTGGGGATTTCCATAGCCCAGGTCATTGCTTGAACACTCACAGTGCTGCTCCAATATTCTTTTCGGCTAAGTAGGTCAGGCCTTTCGGTGTGATCAGGGGTTGATACGCTGCGCGATCCGCACCGGTCTCAGCATCAGGCTTGAGATCGGTCACCTTGTGGACCATGAAACCCCGGGTGATCTGAGGCTGATACGCGGTCCAGCGCTTCGAGCCTCCGCGGTGGAATATCCAGCGGTGTGCTTCAAGCCAAGTGAAAAGCTGGTTCGGGGAAAGCTGGAGCTGTTTGGCGGCATCGCTTATGCAAATCGAGCCGCCGGCGGCAGCAAGGCGATTGATTGCCGCGACTTTGGGCGCCTGATGGTCAACCAAAAGTTGGAGGCGCTGGCTCTCCTTCGCCTGATCAGCTGCCAACTGCAGGGCTTCGGCGTAGTTAGCCGGGATATGGAGACGGCCATCGGCCTGATCTTCCAGTTCCTGCCAGCGGTCGACGAGTCGTGCCGTGAATTCGGGGCTGAGCTGGGCGACCACCACAAAGCTGTCGCGCTTGCACAGGTAGTAAACCGATTCAGTGCGCGGGCGGCCCAGTGAGTCGTTGTTTTGTTCGTCCCCCACTGGGGGTTGGACGATAGTTCCGCGCTGAACTAGGCGTGCGATCGACTGCTTCACCTTGTCATGGCGAGAAGTCAGCAGATCGGATATTTCGCGCGACGACATAGACTGACGCGCCATGTTCTGGCGCATTGGGAAAACTGACGAATCAGTTCGCCTCGAAGCTGGCGGGACGCTCGATGAATAGTTCATTGAGCACCACCACAAATAGGTGAGAGCTGCCGTGATAGCATTTCGGCGCCACCAAGCACCAAAACAACCAAAACGGAGCTCTCATGAACGCAGATGACGATGTCGATTACAAAACTCAGGTACCTCCTTTCCGCAATCCGCCGCCACCCCCTACGCCGGCACCAAACCAAGGAAGCTAAGCCATGACCTACAACCGCACCATTTACGAGGCAGGAATGGACATCGACTACGCCATCGAGCTGCACTCCCGGCACCTCAAGCTTTACAGGCACATGAAGTGGATATTCAGTCTGGTTTTCTTGGCCAGTGGTGCGGCTGTTTTCAGCAACCTTGCTGCACTTGGGGATTACGCGAAATGGCTCGGCGCTGCTATCGCCCTGTGCGCAATTGTCGAGCACCTGCTTGGACCAGCAGAGAAGATTGCCAAGCATGCAGAGTTGAAGCGTGAGTGGTGCGTACTTCGAAGCGAGAAAGAAAATGCCAGCTTGAACGACATCGACAGAAAGATCAGCCTGCTGACCGGGGAGGACGTACACATTGTCAGCGCGCTTGAGGTCCCAAGCTTTAACGCAAACTTGCGACGGCACGGGCGAGAAGAGCTTGTCCGGAAGATCGGCGTGTGGGAGTGGTTTGTTTCTGCCATTGCGTAGCGCGGTATGTGTCTGCATAATCGAGCCCTCAGTGTTGTTGAAGAAGCCGGTCTAGCCACCGGCTTTTTTTTGCCTGCGATTCAGGCGATGTAGGTGTCCGGCGCATCCGTGGTAGCTTTTGGCTTCCACACGAAAAGGCCTCGGAGGCCGGACATGACTGAAAAAATCGAAGAATTGGTTGTCAGACTCCACCAGCAAAAAGGTGAGATTGTCGGGATAAACACCATGCTGACTGCGATGGCCAGGTGCTTGCCTCCAGTGCTCCTTGCAAGACTTTTGAACGAATTCGAGCAAGAACTGAAGCACGCAAAATCCGAGCTTTCGTACCAAGCCATTCCTGACGAAGTCATTTCGGGTCTCGATGATTACGGTCGGATGTGGGAGGGCTTTCGGTCCGACACACCCCGTTCTTAACCATCGCTGCGTACCAGATCTTCCGCGCCGGCTCATCGTCTCTGAGAAATGCTTCCAGGTGGCGACCGCGCCCCGTTGAGTAGCCAAGGCTGTATGCGAACATCAGCGCCACGATGCAAACGAACACCTGAGTGATTTCTGTCATCTCAGGCCACCTTCACGGATGCTTTGAGTTGCGCCAGGGCATTCTCAGCGTGAGCGATCTCTTTCAAGATTCGGGCGCGCTCGACCTGATCGACTCGACCGTCAGCCATTGCCGAGTGCGTCTCGACAGTCACTTCAGCGAATTCGAAAGCGGCCCGGCCAAGCGCTTGGTGAATGTCGATCGCCACTGGCTGCTCGACTTTGGCGATTGAGTAGCCGAACTCGCCGGCAAGTGCAGCCAATGGGCGCATGTCATCTGTGTGCAGTAGCAGCGCGTACAGATGCTTTACGTTGAACCACGCGTTGTCGTAGTTCGCGTTGGCACGCTGGAGCAGGCTCACTGGGGGCATGTTCATCAGCGTGGCGAGATTCTTGGTTTCCGCCTCTTCAACGACGACGTCGCATGCCCTGAGAAAATCCTGCATTCCTAAAACCTCACGTTTGTTTATGTGGCTTGGTGCCATCACGCATTGCAAAATGTTTCTACCAACTCACTGATCAAGGACGCTCCATGACCGACTCTTCCGAACTGCAGGGCGAGATAGCTGCCCTTCGCTGCTTTGTGGCTGCCTTGGCATCCCCCCTTCCCTTGGCTTGTCAGATCAGGTTGTGGCCTTCGTTCGAATCAAAAGCCGGTCCGTTGCGTGATCTGTTGAGCAGTGAGGCATCGCGGGGCTTTGAGCAGACGACCGTGTCGCTAAGTACGAAGCGCCATGGTTAAGCCGCAGATTTTTTCGCTTGCTTCTCTGGCTTTGCGAGCTCGTCATGCATCAAGTCAATAGCTCGGCCAGCGATGTAGCTGGGGTTGCTGATTTGGCCGTTACGGATTCGGAAGATCGTGGAAATGTCGCAGTTAGCTCGGGTCGCGATAGCTTTGTAGGTCATGCCCGAGCCCAGCAATGCATCCAGTTTGATCGGGAGTTCGGTAGCGCTCATGGCTGCCTCCTGTGTGGTTATGCACATAATCATGCACCAGTGCATATCTGTCAACGATATGCACTATTGATGTATGCACCGCCCAAGGCGACGATTGCACTCATGCATAAATCTATCGATAAAATTCTTGCTGAACTGATGCGCCGGCAAGGCTTAAGCCAGGTTCAGGTGTCGGCTCGCGCCAAAGTAGGTCAGTCGACGATTTCCAGAATCCTCAAGCCAAACGGTCCAAAAGGAATCAAGGAACCAACTGACAAGCAGGTTCGCCCATTAGCAGAGTTGTTTGGGGTTACCACAGACCAGATGCGCGGGTTTTCGCCTTTAGATGTGGGCGCTCCACCAGCGGAAACTGCCGAGGCGCCGTCGGCCTCTTCGGCGGCGGACAAGCTGCGCGAGATGTTGGCAGGCAAGTCTCTGGGTGATGAGAAGCTGCAAAAGCTTCTGGCGATCGCAAACGGTGATGAGGTCGAGATAGCTGGCGGCGTACTGGTTCATGACGCCTACAAGCCGAGCAAGGTTGGCGACGAAGTGTGGATTGCGCACTACGACGTGAGGGGTGCGCTCGGAGGCGGCGAAATTGCGCACGACTTCCCGGAGATGCTCCAGGACGTGCGCGTCAGCCCTTCCCAGCTCCGCTCTATGGGTGTTGAGTTCAAAGAGCACTACCACCTGAAGATGATTACCGGCTGGGGTCAATCCATGACGCCAACTATCAAGCATGGTGACCCGTGCCTGGTGGACATCAGCATCAAAGAGTTCATTGGCGATGGGATCTATTTTTTCTCGTACCAAGGCTTTCAGTACATCAAGCGTCTGCAGATGAAGGGCAAGGAAAAATTCAAGATGCTCTCGGACAACAAAAAACACCCCGCCGATGACATTTTCATCAACGAGACCTACATCCAGGCGCGCGTTTTGTTCGTCTGGAATGGGAACTTAGTTTGAGTGACGCTAGCATCATTCGAACCCGAGGAGGCGCACCGGATGGCGCGAAGTGATTGGGTGGCATTTGTCGACGAAAGTGGCGACCACAGCCTTGAGTCTATCGACGACAATTATCCTATTTTCGCTCTCACGTTTTGCCTGATCCATAAAGACGAATACGTCGACCGGCTAATGCCTAAGGTCAACCGACTGAAATTCGATCTCTTCGGGCACGATCACGTGGTTTTCCATGAGTCTGAAATTGTCCGAAAGAAAGGGCGTTTCGCGAAGATGGGAAAAGAAGACAGGGAGAGCTTGCTCGGACGTCTTTCAGAGATAATCGATGAAAGCGACTTTCATATTTTTGCGGTAATCATCGACAAGAAGGCTCATAAAAGCCGTTACTCCGACCCAGGGCATCCATACCACCTTGCGATGCAATTCGGGCTCGAGCGGATATACAAGCACCTCATGGGGCTAGGGGCCCACGCTAAGGAAACGCACTTCGTTTTCGAGGCTAGAGGCGGGAAGGAAGATGCGGATCTAGAGCTCGCCTTTAGGCGTGTTTGCGACGGAAAGAACTGGAGCCAAAAAAAATATCCATTCGAGATATGCATAGCCGACAAGAAAACAAACTCCGTCGGTCTTCAGATTGCCGACCTCACAGCACGGCCCATCGGGCTGTCCGTATTGCGCCCAGACCAGCCTAATCGGGCATACGACATTCTAAAAAAGAAGATTGGACGCTACGGAAAAAAGGTTTTCCCATAGTCCAGAAAGCGAAAGGCCCCTGAGTCAAAGTCTCAGGGGCCTAGCGCCGGCCGCGTAGTCGCAACCCATTTATCTGTAAGCTAATCGGAACAATACCGCAATCGGTATTTCCCGTGCTTGTAAGACGATTAAAGCATCTGCTAAGTCACGCGTACACAAAATTCTCATAATTTTAGAAAGGGGCGGTGGTTTCCTCGGCATCGTAGTCATTTGCCTCTACCGGGCGCTCATCATCACTGATCGGTTCCCACTTCACCGTGACATTCCCATCGTCGTCAAAGATGGTTTCCAGCTCGTCGGTGGCTGCCAGAACACCCATCACCTCTTCCCACTCTCGATCACCGTCCGTGTCCAGCCGGTGGATCGTTACCGTACGCCTCTCTTGCGCAATGGGATGGTTGATCATCCCTGAAACCCTTAGACCAAGTCTCTCGATTCCACTGATTTGCTGCCGTACTGCCGGTATAGCCTGCTGTTTTGCCATGTCATGCCCTCCCTATAAATGCTGTATATCCATACAGGTAACTCCGATCATAGCCCAGCAGTTTCTGGAATGTGAAACGCTTTCTCGGGAATATTCCTACAAACAAATATGCACTAGTGCATTGACGCATGGATTGCACTAGTGCATATTTTGTTCATCGAGACGCAACAGCCCCTCAACAGGCCTGCGAATCGAACCGCTCTTTACCACCGCCAAGATCCTCGCGACCGACTACCCCTCCACAGGTAAATGCGAGCAATAAACAGTCGGCCCATGCCAGCTCTGGAACTGGCCGTGAACTCCATATGAGGTCACGCGAAGCCACACAAGCCAGCCGGAAGAACATCGGACACGAAATGTGCGACGCCGGCCAGAGATACGAATCGGGCGATGGGTGTGGTGGAGAAAACAGATTTCACTGGCTGGCCTTGGCGACAGGGCCAGACGGGAAATCAAAGGAGTAAACGCATGGCTTACAAACGAGGAAGTGAAATCAAGGTAGGTGACGTCATCTACACCGGCCTGGGTAACAAAACCGGGCGCATAGCGAGCTTCAAAGAACACCCTCAGCTGGCCCAACGCAATCCCGGGTACACAGGTCGTGTCGCGATCACTGATCGCGGCTCCATCACCGTTATCAACGAAGAGCAGATCCGCATGCCGGATTGAGAATTTCACTGATGCAGCTTGGCAACAGGGTGCATTGGGAAATACCTTACCCCATCCGAGGTAACCCAAATGTTAGGCAAATTGTTCGGCAAGAAGTCGGGACAGGCCCGCGCGGCAGTCTCGAAGCTGGCGAATCGCGACTTGATGGAAGCGGTTGTGTACGGCGCGATCTACGTGGCCGCGGCTGATGGCGAGCTGGAAGACAGCGAGCTCAGCAAGATCGAAACAATCCTCAGCAACAACCCGGCGCTGCAGGGCTTCGGCCCGGAACTGTCGAACACCATCGACCGTGCCAAGACCGATTTCAAATCTGGTGCTCGCATCCTTCGGCAGAATGCCGAGAAAGAACTGGGCGACCTGGCCCACAGCCCGCAAGAAGCGCTCACCGTGTTGAACGTGATGCTCACCGTGGCCGAGGCTGACGGTGAGATTGAAGACAGCGAGCTCAAAGCCCTGGAGCGTTCGGCAAAACTGCTGGGGCTGAACCTGAAAGATCACCTGTAATTGGCCTGGGTCAAGGAGGTACGGAGTCGCCTGCGGGCGGTTCTCATTCTTGCCCTGCTCTTCGGCGTGGTGGTGATCGATTCGGTATCTCGAATCATCAGCATGTGCGCCGACGGGTTCCTGGCGGTTTTGATCTGTGTGCTGATATGGCCACTGATCAAGAAACGGTAGGCACAGGTCAACGGCATGGCAAAGCGATCAACCAACCGCATCAAATTCCATATGTGGCAACCCGCCAGCGAGACGAAGTATGACGGCCCCGCCGCTGACGGCGTGTTCCACGCGGCATGCAGGCTGCCCGGTACAGAGCGATTGGAGCTGATCGCCAAGCTGCAGGCGAAGCACGCAGAGCTTGAAGCGGTCGGACGATAGAACAACCAGCGCCAGCGTCAGCCTGACGTTAACTGCCCGAGCACCTGGTACTCCCCAGCACCAGGCCGCATCGGCCTGCAATTTCGCCGGAACGTGAATACCGGTTACCCGCCAGCCTGTCACGAGGCATCCAATACGGCGGGTAGAGGGTGCGCCCTCTGAGATTGCAGGACCGATGCGGACGACCACCACCGCAATCGCGGCCACCTGCATCACCACTTCATCGGAGATACACATGCTCCAGATCATCCTGATCGGTGCCACGCTCAGTTTTGAAAGGCCAGAACCTTCAACGCTTGCAAGCGTGTCAGGCGATCCATTGCGTTCCCATGCCGAGCGCTGGCGAACGACCATCGGGGTCTCTGCGTTCTGGCGCTGACTGATCCCGCCAAAAACCTCGCCTCTGAACTGCTGCACCTGTGAAAGGCCCGAACGTCAAACGGGCCTTTCTTTTGCGCCGCGATTATCCGTCAGCCCTCCCCAACCAGAGCGCTGACGAATAGACGCAACACTACAAGAGGAAACCTCATGCATCAGGCATTTCAGGATCGTATCGTTGAGCTGGGGGATTTGCTCCAGCGCTCAAGCGCCGCACGCGGCGAGTTCGGCAAGCGCACCGACCGGGCATTGCCTGGTAGTAAGGTCCGCTTCCAAATCCTCAACCACTCCCGGGACTCGTACCAGGTCGTCGAACTGACTACCCGCGTTGTGCGCGAGACCTTCACCAATTGGAAAGAAGCGAGCAACTTCGCTCGGTGCCTCGAATCCCAGCCCACTTTGAGGCTGGTGCAATGATTGGCGAGAACATGCCCGACCAGCACAAGCAGCTCGCCGCGCAGATAGCGAACCAGGTCGATGCTTATTTTGCCGCCGGCGGCATCACGCAGGAAATCGCACCGGGCGTCAGTGCCGAAGCGCCGATGTTGGGCACCACCACTCACCACGAAAAGCTTAAAGCCCGCCGCACGGCCCTGGCGCCCAAGGTCAGGGCTCTGGTTGATAAGGGCATGACCCTGCGCGATATCGGCAATCAGATCGGGCGTGACACCCGCACAGTCAAGCTGATTGCCAGTGAGAACGGCATCAACATCACGGGCACCTGATGCGACGCGCCATATTCAACGCAAGCAGTCGTCGTCGCCCATCCCAACACCAACTCCCACCCAGCGGGCTCAAAGCCCAACCGGAGCATCACGCATGTCCACTCCTACAGATACCACCGAATTTCTCAATGAACTCAACGGCGGGGCTTTCGCCAGCCAGATCGGGCATGCCCTCTCGGAAGTAGCCGCGGGTGTGGTTGACCACGGTAAGGCTGGGAAGCTGGTGATTACGCTGGACTTCACCCAGGTCGGCGAATCCACCTCGGTCAAGATCAAGCACAAGCTCGACTACAAGGTGCCTACCAAACGTGGCACCCGCAGTGAGAACACAAGCCTTGAGACGCCGATGAATGTCGGTAGCGGCGGACGGATTACGCTTTTCGCCGAGAAACACGACCAGATGTTTACCCGGGACGAGGCGCCCATTCCACGTCGCACCTGATTAACCGATAGACCATCCTTCCCCAAGAGACTTTGAAAATGTCCCTGAGCAAAGAAGCAATCCAACTCATCACCGATACCGCGCTTGAAGCAACCGGAAAGCCGCTGGACACACTAGTGCCTACGGTGGTGCTGCCCGAAAGCGCCCGCGTGATCGATCTGGAGAAATACCAGGCGCTACGCAGCCGCTTTCGCGGCATCTTCTCCACCCACTCCCTGGCCGATTTCAGCACTTATGTGACTGACCGCGCCACGGACGCGGCTCGCGGCTTCATCAATCAGGACGACATGAGCTGCGTGTTGCTCTTCAACCTGGGCGACACCGAGACGCCAGGCCACGCCGATGACCGTGCCGTGCTGAAGCTGAAGGCCTCGGCCGGCTACACCGCAGCACAGGCGATCGGCGGCCGGGCGCTTTCGCAGAAGGACCTGAGCGACTGGATTGAAGACTGGCACCAGTATCTGACGCCCGTCGACGACGCGGGCACGGAGATTCCCATTGCCAAAGCGATCGCCGCGGTTCGCACAATCACCATCAAGGCCACCAGCGAGTCGGAAACGAAGGTGGGCGATACCAGCGCCAGCCGTAGTGCAATGGACCAGATTGAAGCGCGCAGCAAAGAAACCCTGCCGGCGGCGCTGCAGTTCCACGTCGTGCCATTCGAGGGCCTGACCGAGCAGCTCATCATATTGCGCATTTCGGTCATCACCAGCGGATCGGTACCGGTTCTGAAACTGCGCTGGGTCGGCGAGGAAGTGCAGCGCGAGGCCATCGCTCAGGAATTCAAAGCAGTGCTGGAGGACAAGATTGGCGACGCGGCCAAACTAGCCCTTGGCTCATTCGACCCAAGATAAATCAAGCCCCCGTTTAAGGGGGGCTTCAATCTCAGTCAGGTACCAGCATGTATGCCAAGTGCCTGAACATCTGATCGTAGGCCTCATAGTAGTTAGCGCAGCTGTTGAAAGTTTGAAAGTGCTTTACATCTGTCTCCTTCAATAGCTTCCCGACAGAGGTGCCTTGAGGCAATGAGGCAGTGGGAGCTAAGCTTAAGTATCGTTTAGCAACTTTTGCGAAGTCTTTAATGCACTTTTCTGAACTATGAGCAACACGATTACGAATTACGATTGCGTCGGCAATTCGGTCTTTGTATACGGGTGGAATTTTTGTAAAAGGCTCGCCACGCTCGAAAAAGATCGTCGCCTTTGAGCATACATCTGCGAACCTGGTCCAGGTTAAATAGCCAGTTGTAATATCATAGTCACTTTTCCCCGCGAGAACATCGATTGCATGATCCATGCTGTTACAGGAGCCAATTTTAAGTACGGGAGCATACGAAGGGCTACGTGCACCAGCCATATATCGGATGAATACTCGACCAAGAAACTCCTCCCAGGCGCCGATGTTGGACATGAAGCAAAGACCAATTACTCTCGTAGCTTGTGAGGGATGAATTGCCGACTTGTTGGCGTGATACGAGTAAGTCGCGTGAGGAAGAATCTGTTCGAACAGGTCAAGGTTGCTGTTCAGCGCTTCGATAAATTTCTTTCTTGATGAGACGACGCTCAAAGCCTTGGCCACTACCCACTCCTTGTGCCCGGCCCCATGCCGGTCAACACGTATAGCCCAACACCAACCTATTCGCCACCGTCCCGTATAGGAGGACGGCGCAGGCGTGATAGTGGGCAGATCGACGCCCCGTCGGCTCCTCGAAATTGACACGCAGCTCCGATGCTCCCTCAGCTAACTCCGCAATCGAGGTTGGCTCATACCACATGGCCAGAAAGCGCATCGACTGCTCCTTCTATTTCAAAAATGGCTAGAGGCACCTGCTCAGCGTTATAAGCCCGGTACTGCAGCAGCTCATCCACGGCTGCCTCTGACACTTCGTCGAGGCCCAAGCCCCGTTTCGCAACCACGCTTAACACGGCGCTCAGCGCCAATGCCAATGCCAATGCCCTGTCTCCGCTCATGACCCATTCCTCCCTGTGGAGGATAAGCGTAACCCATCCTCGAAGGACTCACATGACCATCACCGCACCGGTTATCCGATACCACGGTGCCAAGTTCCGACTTGCTCCGTGGGTGCTCCAGCACTTTCCGCCCCATACGTGCTACGTCGAGCCTTTCGGCGGTGCCGCCGGGGTGTTGATGCAAAAGCCCCGGTCCTACGCTGAGGTGTACAACGACCTCGACGGCGACATCGTCAATCTGTTCCGCGTGCTTCAGGATCCGGTGACGCGATCGGGGCTCACCGATCGCCTGGTGTTTACGCCCTACTCCCGCGCCGAATTCGAATTGTCGTGGGAACCAAGCAACGAACCGATCGAGCGCGCACGGCGGACGATCATCAGGGCGCAGATGGGTTTCGGGTCAGCGGGCGCAACCAAGGGTGTGACCGGGTTCCGCATAGACACGAAACGGCAATACGGAACCGCCCAGTCGTTGTGGGCTGAGTACCCCGACCAACTGGCGGAGGTTGGTCAGCGCTTGAGCGGCGTGCTGATCGAGAACCGTCCGGCAGTGGATGTAATCAAGGCACACGACGCGATCGGTACCCTTCACTACGTGGACCCGCCGTACGTCCACGACACCAGGTACAAGGGCGCATCCAGCGGCCGCTACTACAGACACGAAATGGACGATGGCCAGCACCGATCGTTGCTGAACAGTTTGCTCGAGCTAGACGGAATGGTGGTGCTGTCCGGATACCCGAGCGAGATCTACTCCGACCTGCTGACGGATTGGGCCTGCTACAGCACGTCCGCCCGAATATCAGCAGGGCGTGGCACAGCGAACCGCACCGAATGCATCTGGCTGAACCCGGCATGTGTTGATCGCGTCAGCCAGATCGGGCTGGACCTGGGCGAACGAGCCTGATCACCCCGCCGCCGACCATTGGTGCTCCAGCGCACAGATGGTGCGCTCTATCTGATTGGCTGCGTCGGTGAGGTGTTGCGACTTGTACGCCTCGTACTTCAGCAGTCCATCAATCGCGGCTTCTGACAGATGCTCTACGTCTATCCCCTGCTCGCGCGCCGTGCTCAATACGGCCTTCAAAGCCATTTCCAGCGCAATCACTTTTTCGTCGTTCATGACGCTCATCCTCCCTGTGGAGAGTTAAGCGTAGCCGATCAAATAACGATTAGCTGAAGCGCAATCTGCGTGTCGATCAAAGGGACGGTAGTTGGGGTTTGCCTGAAAACCCATTGACGCACGCGATCAGGATCGAGCCGGCATCCATTGTGTTCGAGAGTCGTCAAAGCCGTTCGGGTGATTTTGTAAAGCCCACACCTGGGGCACGCGCGCTGCTCGTAATCGCCTGCAGAATCGATCGGATTGGTTTCATGTCCGCAGATTAAGCATTCCATACCGCCTCCTTAATGCCTCCAACTGACTCTAGCCGATCACGGCAAGGACCCCTATGTCCGCACATCAGAAGAAACACCCCTTCGACTTCAAAACTCAATACGGCCTTGGCTTCGATCCGCAAGACGATGAAATCGTCGTGGACTTTTTCTGCGGTGGCGGCGGCGCGGGCACTGGTTTGGAAATGGGCCTGGACCGGGCGGTGAGCGTGGCCAAGAACCACAGCGCTACCGCTATCAGCATGCACACCATCAACCACCCTGGCGCGCAGCACTTCACCACGGATGTGTTCGAAGGTGATCCGGACACAGAGTGCGGCGGCAAGCCGGTCGGCTGGTTCCACATGTCGCCAGACTGTACGCATCACAGCCAGGCCGCCGGCGGCCAGCCGCGCAAGCGAGAGATTCGCAACCTGTCGTGGATTGGGCTGAAGTGGGCCGGCATGAAACGTCCCCGGGTGATCAGCCTGGAGAACGTAAAGCAGATTTTGCAGTGGGGCCGCCTGATCGCGAAGCGCGATAAAGCTACCGGACGGGTGATCAAGCTGGGCGGCGCGATCGCTGCACCTGGTGAGGTCGTGCCGGTAGGTCAGCAGTTCCTGATTCCAGACCCGAAGCAACGCGGCCGGACATGGCGCCGATTCGTTGCCCTTCTCGAAGACATGGGCTACGTCGTCGAATGGAAGGTAATCAGGGCGTGTGACTTCGGCGCGCCGACCAGCCGTGAACGGTTGTTCATGCTCGCCCGTTGCGATGGACAGCCAATCATCTGGCCGGAAGCTACCCACGCCAGGAAGCCGGCAAAAGGGCAAAAGGGCAAAAGCCTTGGCGCACAGCCGCGGAATGCATCGACTTTACTGACCTGGGGAAAAGCATCTTCGGCCGCAAGAAAGACTTGGCCCCGGCCACGCTCCGCCGTGTAGCCAAAGGCATGAAGAAGTTCGTAATCGACAACCCAGCGCCCTTTATCGTGCCCATTGCCAACTGGTCCGGGGAAACGGTGCAGTCGGCCAACCAGCCGCTGCGCACCGTCACCTCCTACCCCAAAGGCGGCGCGTTCTCAGTGGTAAGCCCGGTCATTGCGCCAGCCACTCACCAAGGCAGTGACCGCATCAACGATCCGATGGAGCCGCTGCCGACTGTGACGTGCGCCAACCGTGGCGAGCTGACATTGATCAGCCCTACGCTGATTCAAACAGGATATGGAGAACGTGTGGGACAGTTGCCGCGAACACCGGGGATCGAAACCCCGCTCGGCACTGTAGTGGCCGGCGGCGTGAAACACGCAGTCGCCGCTGCGCACTTAGTGAAGTTTCGGTTTGACGATGCTGGCAAGGCGCTGGACGAACCGCTGCCGACGATCACCAGCGGCGGCAACTATCAACGCCCGGCCGGTGCCGCTCACGCGATGGGCATCTCGACTGTGTTTATGGCGCAGATGAACGGCGGCTTCAATATCACCGACGCTAAGGGCGCCGACGAGCCACTGACTACAGTCACCAACACCGGCAGCCAGCAGCAACTGGTGGCGGCGAACCTAGTGCACCTGCGCGGCAACTGCGATGCCCGCGACGTCAACGACCCGCTGCACACAGTCAGCGCAGGCGGAACCCACCACGGTCTGGTGTCGGCCTTCATGGAGCGTCAGTTCGGCGCCAGCGTAGGCCAGAGCCTGGATGATCCAGCGCCGACGGTGACGGCCGGCGGGGGCGGCAAAAGCTCGGTCGTGTCGCTACGGCTGTCGCCAGAGCATGAAGAAGGCGCCCTCCGTGTAGCGGCGTTCCTGATCAGCTACTACGGCACGGAGAACATGAGCGGCTGCGGCCAGCCCGCGCCGACGATCACCACCAAGGATCGCCTGGCACTCGTAACGGTGATGGTCAAGGGCACGCCCTATGTGATCATCGATATCTGCCTGCGGATGCTGCAACCCGCCGAGCTGTACAAGGCGCAGGGCTTCCCGCCCGACTACATCATCACGCACGGCGCAGACGGTAAGCCCTTCACGAAAACCCAGCAGGTCCACATGTGCGGCAACAGCGTCAGCCCTCCGCCGATGGCCGCCCTCGCCCGCGCCAACGATCCGTGGCGCCAGGCTGAACGCCAATCGGCAGCCGCTTAAATCCCAGAAGTAGCCTCTAGAGGCTACTTTTCCAATAGTAGCCGCCGAGGCTACATTGAGGTAAACGTGCATCCCAAACCTCAAAGAGTACACCCGTACTCCTCTCGTAATTCCGGCATCAGAGCCACCATCTACCAGCTCTCTGAAGGCGGCCCGGCCATCAGCCTGCACCGTCTACCCATGTCCAGCATTACGCCCAAACAAGCCCGTGAGTTCGCTCGCCAAATCAACGAAATCGCCAACGCTGCCGACCAGGGTGAAGTGGGCGTGTATCCACAGGAGGGGTTATGAGTCAGACAAAGATCGAATCATTCATCGAGACCTGCATTAACACGGCAATTGGCTACCTCGTAGCTCTCGCATCACAGCTCTTGGTGTTCCCTCTCGTTGGAATCCACGTTCCATTCAGCACCAACCTGGTAATCGGCGCCTGGTTCACGGTTATCAGCATCGTTCGAGGCTACGTGATACGGAGGTGGTTCAACACAAGGCTGAAAAATGCGGCCCGTGTTCTGTCCGGAGGGCCACACTCATGAGCGGCTGGGAGCTGGCTGCACTGATCGTTCTCGGGTGGTTGTTCTTTGCCTGCCTTCTCATCATCCCCGCCGCACGCTTCTGCGCCACCAACATTTATGATGAGGTACCGAGCGCTGAGTCAACCATACCTTAAGGCTTAAATAGCCGGGAGCCCTGTCGCGGCAGTTTAAGAGACTTCGCAGCCACAATCGGAGTAACAGGCCCATCACCAGCAAGTTTCTTAGCTCTGCCAACTCCCCACTCAATTGCCTGAGTCATCGTCTCCCCAGGCCGAGACTCATAAATCTCTTCAATAATCATGACCCCCTTCTCGCCGTATAAGCCGACGAAAAGCTGGGTCCCAGCTGACGCCGAGTGTCGGACCTGAATGTTCACAAAAACCCCCGAACTCAGCCGCTCGTCATGATTCCGGACGTGGATATCCGCTTCAGACCATTGCCAGTATTTCTGACCACGTTTGCGCATCCCGCACCCCTAGAAAATGACGGCGGGATTATCGGTCCGAACAGGTGAATGCGGAATAGCCATTCGACGGGATTGGCAACGATGTGGAAGTTTTCTAAAGATACTTAAACCACCAGCTGCACGTCGTTTAAGAACAAACCCACTTAACTGGCGATTTGGTGATTCGCATACGCACCGTCTGGGATGGCCCAAGCTTGCTAAAGGCTCATAAAACCTTCGCTGATGCTCAATCTTCTAGCGCTGCAAGGCAGCCATCAAATCCGCTGCGCCGGGCTTTTCAAGGTGCAGATGAAGAGCTGCATAAGCCGCGTGATGAGCGCGTACCTGTGCGTGCCATTCAACAGATCCCATGCCGGACGCGGCTACCAGTTTCATCATCTGGATTGTGGATGCGTCGAGGGCGAGCAAGAGCTCGTGAGAAGTAAAACGAAAATCGTAAGCGGCTTGCATGGAACGGCCTTTTTTCCCGCAATCGATAATCGACCGCCTGTTGTATTGACTGTCCAGAGCGCTTGTTAATTCAACAATCCCGGATGGAAGGTCCATACCGTCTGCAGCAACCCTGATAACCCTACCCATAAAGCCTGCTGCATTAGCGGCGAGGACGAAGTCATGCCTGACAATAAACTGGTTTTTGTGAATGGAAACCCGAAGAACTGCACTTGCTCGCTCGACCACGACTCGGGTGGTGGACAGTATTCGGAAGTACACAGCATTACCCTCTGTGCCACCCACGCTCCCAGGCCCTTTGGGCCAGTAGAGGTGGTGCGTGACACTGGCGGATGGTGGTGGCACCCAGACATTCCAAACTTCGGCGACGGCGAAGACCCTGCGCCGTACACGGCATGGGTGGCAGAACAGCGCTTGCAGGTTAAAGGCTGGCACTCCGGGGACGAGATTTACGACCTCCCAGATGAAGACGCCGCTTGCACAGCCTGGAATCCTGAATCGCCAGCTCCTGAATGGTTTCTGCTGGGCATCTTCGATACCGACGACGGTCCCTATGTGCAATGGGCACGCCGAGTGGTGAGGCCATGATCATCGACGACATCATGACTGACAAAATCACGCTGCACGGCCTGGGTTTCGTCCAGGTGCAGCTCGAAGCAAGTCAGCGCCTGCATATCTGGCACCCTGACTTGCCACGCCGTTCCTGCTTCGAACATTCGGCCATCCACGATCACCGTTTCGACTTCGTGTCGCGGGTGCTGGTGGGGACGCAGCGCAACATCGAGTATGCCGATGTCTGGGACGATGACGGTGACTACGTGATGTATCTGCATGAAGGCGCCCGTACCGCGTGCGGCGGGCGCCCCTGGGTTCCGGACGGACGAACTAAAATGATCGCCATGAACGACGATCTCATCGGCGCCGGCCAGTGCTACCGGCAGGGCGCATACAAATTTCATAGGACCGAGCCACAAGGGGATGGCAAAGTCGCCACGATCATGCAGAAAACCTTCGAAGGCCAGAAAGGTGCTCACTCAACCTGCTTGGTTGGCGTTACGCCAGACGGCGAGTTCGATCGCTATCAGTGGTCGCCAGCGAAACTCTGGGAAGTGGTCACCGACGTGATGCTCGGTCAGCGCTTGAAGGTTTCGGAATGAGTCTGCCTTACCAGAACGCCACCAGCGGTGACAAGGCCTTCGCTGAAATCCAGAAGATCCTCGGCCGGTTCGGCTGCGACAACTACGGGATCATGCACAAGGCGCGCGAGCAAATAACCCTGGTGCAGTTTGAGCACCGCGGCCGGACTGTTCAGTTGCCAGGGCATTGGGGCGGCTACGCAACGGCCTGGCTGAAGGAGCACCCACACACCAGTCGGATGCGATCCACGCTGGCCGAACATAAGCAGAAGGCCGCCGACATCGCGCAGATCGCGGTGTGCTCACTGCTTCGCGACTGGGTGAAGGCCCAAGTCACAGCGGTTGAGTGCTCGCTGATGACCTTCGAAGAGGTGTTCATGCCGCATATGTTGCTGCCCGATGGCCGCCGCATGGTCGAAGCTGCGCAAAAGCTACTGCCGCCGCCGGCGGAGTAACCCCTTCCCCATCCTTCCAATCAAGCCAGCCGGTGTACGGCGGGCGAGGAATTCCTATGTCTGCAACTCAACGATTTCACGAAGTCGCCAACGATGCGCTGGTTCAGATCAGCGACCACCTTTGGCCGGGGGCGAAGCTTTGCCTGGTGGTCTACGCCGAAGGCAAGCCTGACCTCGACATCGTACTGAAGGACAACGGCATCAGCCTGGATGAGGTCATCAGCACTCTCCGGCGTGCGGACCTGAGCATCGATGGCGAAAACGCCTACAAGAGCGGCCTGTGCGACATCATCGCCACGGCGATGGCCTGTGGTTACCAAAGAAACAACCAGCCACCTGCCGGGCACTGGGCAAATAGGTTCTGGGATATGGGCCTTGCCGAAGGCGCGATGCGGGAAGAACTCACCGCCGCGCTCAAGCTGAACCGAGAAAATTTGCGTGCATGCCAGGCCACTATCCACCTGTGCGGCGGTTTCGATCCGGCCTATGTGAACGACGCCCAGGCCGCGATGAAGGTTGCCGACGAGGTTCTGGCGAAGTACCCACCACTAAACCCTGCATAGACCCCGGACGGAGAACGCCATGACAAAGCTGACACTTGAGGAATGGGCGACGGACCAGTTCAAGTCGCCGCCGAATCTCAACACTCTTCGGACCTGGGCGCGCGAGGGCAGGATTTCGCCGGCACCCGTCAAACACGGCAAGCGGTACTACGTTGAATCGGACGCCTGCTACCGTGTACCCGAGAAGATGGAAAGAGCCCCGACGGGCACAAGCCTGATTAGCAGAATAGAGAGTGCTCGACATGGCGCCAAGGCCGCGTAGTCCAGGTTCCAAAGATTTGCCGCCAAACCTGTATCGCAAAACTGATCAGCGAAACGGCGTGACCTATTACACCTACCGTGACCCAGTGACCGGACGCGCGTTTGGCCTGGGCAAGGACAAGGACACCGCGATACGCGAGGCTGTGGCGGCAAACCACGCAGAGGTCTTGAAGCCAACGCTCGCGTCGCGAATATCTGCGCCGCCCCTTGAGAAAGCCCGGTGCTTCGCTGACTGGATTGTTGAACACAAGGTTATCTATGCGGAAAAAGGTCTCTCACCTCACACAATGCACAGCTACAAAAGCCGAATTCAGCGTTTAGAAGATGAGTTCGGGGAAAAAGAGCTGCGGAGCATTCGAACGATGGATGTGGCGAGTTTTCTCTCCGCGCTCAACAAGGCAGGCAAGGCCAACATGTCGAGGGCCCTACGTTCGCTTTTACGCGACGTCTTTGCGGAGGCGATCGCCGCGGGCTGGTGTGATCAAAACCCTGTAGATGCGACCAAAGCGGCACGCGTCCAGGTAAAACGGGAACGTTTAAGCCTGGCTCTTTGGAAAGCAATTTATGAAGAAACTCAAAGACCGTGGCTTAGGCGGGCAATGGAGCTGGCTTTGCTCACTGGTCAACGCCGGGACGACATCGCGTCGATGCTTTTCAAGGACGAGGTCGACGGTCATCTGCATGTCATTCAGTCCAAAACGAAGGCCAAGATCCGCATCAGTGTCGGTATTCGGCTGGAGGCAATTGACCTCGATCTGGCCACCGCAATCAAGCGCTGCAGAGACCGAGTAGTTTCGAAGCACATGATCCACCATTCGAAGACTGTCGGCAGCGCCCGGGCGGGGACAAAGATCAAGCTGGATGGCCTTTCGTCAGCGTTCGCCGAAGAGAGGGACAGGGCTGCGGCGAAGATAGGTCTGACGCTGAGCGACAGCCCGCCAACGTTCCATGAAATGCGGTCTCTCGCGGCGCGCCTGCATGCTGCCGAAGGGCGCGACCCTCAGAAATTGCTTGGCCATCGAACAGCAGCCATGACCGACCTTTATAGGGACAGCCGCGGTACCGAGTGGATCGAAGTAGCCTAAGCCTGGAGCAGGAATTTCGGGGATATATTGGGGAGGATTTGGGGAGGATTATTTTCCTCTTCAAATCAGTTACTTGCGCGACAGGCGTATCTTGGAGCAGGACACACCACTGGTACTGGATCGGTCGCTGCACATTGGCGATCAGCACCTGACCATCTATCACTGGATTCTGCCGTTCCGCGACTCACTGGGCAAAGTCCAGGGCATCATCGGCGGCTGGATCGACATCAGTGACCGGCGCCGGTTGATCGAGGAACTGCAAACCGCCAAGGACCTTGCCGATGACGCCAATCGTGCCAAGAGCACGTTCCTGGCGACCATGAGCCACGAGATCCGTACGCCGATGAATGCCGTCATCGGCATGTTGGAGCTGGCGCTGATGCGCGCCGATCAGGGTCAGCTGGACCGGCCCGCCATTGAAGTGGCCTACAGCTCCGCCAAGGACTTGCTGGAGCTGATCGGCGACATCCTCGACATTGCCCGGATCGAGTCCGGCCGATTGAGCCTGAGCCCCGAACGCGCGAATCTGCGGCAATTGGTGGAATCGGTGGTGCGTGTATTCGACGGGCTCGCGCGTCAGAAAAGCCTGACGCTGGCCCTTGATCTGGACGCCAGTATCAATGCCGATGTCCTCATCGACCCGTTGCGGTTCAAGCAGATTCTGTCGAACCTGATCAGCAACGCCATCAAGTTCACCGAGCAGGGCCAGGTCAAGATCAGCCTGCACACCGAGGACCGTCCGACGCCCCAGCGATTGCGGGTGCACGTGATGATCCATGACAGCGGCATCGGCATCAGCCAGGAGGATCAGCAGCGACTGTTCGAGCCCTTCGCCCAGGTCGACAACTCGGGTCAGCTGGCACGCACCGGTGCCGGGCTGGGCCTGGTCATCTGCCGCAGCCTGTGTGAAATGATGGGCGGCACGTTACGCCTCGACAGCCAACCCGGGCACGGCACGCGGGTGGACATGACCCTGGACCTGACCACGCTGGACGCGCTGCCCCCCCAAAACCTGCCCCGGGAGACGGTGCCGCCTGTGGCCAGACAGCTGGAGATTCTGATCGTCGACGACCACCCGGCCAATCGCCTGCTGCTATTGGAGCAGCTGTGTTTTCTCGGCCACCACTGCGAAATGGCCGTGCACGGTGCAGAGGGACTGCAACGCTGGCGCAGCGGGCACTTCGACCTGGTGATCGCCGACTGCAACATGCCGGTCATGAATGGCTATGACCTGACCCGCAGTATCCGCGAACTGGAGCGCAGCGAGTCACGGCAGAGGTGCACCGTGCTGGGCTTCACCGCCAATGCCCAGCCGGAGGAAATACAGCGCTGTCGTGACGCGGGGATGGACGACTGCCTGTTCAAGCCCATCAGCCTGACCGCGCTCAATGAGCGCCTGTCGAAGGTGGAAGCCCTCCCCCCACCCGCCCTGGCCGATGATCCGGACACCTTCGCCCCCGACAGCATCACCGCGTTGACCGGTGGCCGCGAAGGCATGTCCCGGCGCCTTATCGAGCAACTCATCACCAGCAACCGTGACGACCGCGAAGAGCTCTCGGCGTTGACACCCGACGGCCACCGTCAGCAACTGCGCGACATCGGCCACAAGATCCGCGGCGCCGCCCGGATCATCACCGCCCGCCACGTCATCGAGATGTGCGAAGCGCTGGAAGACGCCTGCGACGAGCATGCGCCGGACGAGGTGATCGTCGCCCGCCAGACCGCGCTCGCCCTGGCGCTGGAAAAACTGGAACGCGCCCTGCGCTCCCACCTGGAGAAGACCGGTGACCGTGAACAATGAGCAGAAGGAGGTCTCGCCATGCTGATGCAGCCCATGACTGAAAACGAATTCGATGCGTTCATCGGACAGTCCGTCGCGGGCTACGCCCGAGACCTTGAACGCACCTACCAATACCCGCCAGCGCGGGCCCTGGAATGCGCTTTCAGCAATCTCGACGCGCTGCTCCCCAACGGCCAGCACACTGAAGATCACTGTTTTTTCAACCTCTGCAGCGACACCGGAGACATCGTGGGGGAACTGTGGCTTGAAGTCAGGTTGCAGCCGGGTGAACCGGCGACGCTGTTCATCTGCGACCTGGAAATCCGCAGTCAATTCCAGCGACAAGGCTTCGGCCAGCGGGCGTTGGAGGCAGCCGAGAAATGGGCGCTCGCGCGCGGCATCCGGCGTCTGGAACTGAACGTGTTCGCTGACAACGAAGCGGCACTGGCGTTATACAAAAGTGCAGCGTTCGTCCCCTGTGAAATCACGATGGGGAAACAGCTGGGGTGAGCGGGCAACAGAACTCGAACGCGACGGCGTCGAGGTAAAACACAGGAAGCGGGCGCGATGCCCGCTTCCTTTATGCCATCAGGCAGCCGGATTGATCGGTACCTTGAATATCAGCTCTTTGCATTGACAGACTAGCTCTCAACGTGGCCTGACGTATCCTCGCCGAAACTAAGGCCTTCACGCGAATTAATCGTCGTGATCCTCTTGCTTCTTTCAGTTTGTTCTGTGCCGCCAGCCGACTCGTCATATTAAATGGCTTTATGATAGGCTACGCCATTGCGTGACTTTTCACAGAAACGCGCTTGTGCATGCGATGGCGGCAAGCCGACCATAGTATTAGACATTACTGTTCATAACTGAGCCGAGACATGGATATTTCAAATAAAGTAAAACCCCTCGATGCAAGTTTTCTGGGACGATGGGCTGCAGTTTTCTTTTTAGTGGGGATTGCTTTAAGCGGACTTTTATATTATTCGTCTTTTAGCAGAGCGTCACTGGTCGTTGAAGTTGAAGCTTCAACGCCAGGGAGGTCACAGTTATTCTTCGGCAAAGACCAAGCTTACTCGCAGGCAAACAGCTCATGGGAAAATATAAAACTGGGGCATAATAAATTAATATTCCCGCTTAGCGGCGAATACTCCTCTATCAGATGGGACCTTCTGCAAGAGCCAGGCACATTAAAAGTGACAGATATTTATGTATTAGCTTTTGAAGAAAAACTGAAGCCGGGCGTTATCAAGCTGGAGGCTCTTAATGATATTGCACAACTGGAGCAAGTCAACTCAGGTGGCATCATCAGCACTACCGCCGATGCTAAAGATCCTCAGGTCAATGTGTCGCTGGATTTTCACGGACTGGCTAAAAAACGGTTTCTGAAAAGTAGCTTTATTGGCTTCCTGTTGGCAATTTTGGTGATGCTGGGTCTATTATTCAGAAGCTCACTTTATACCTTACTAAACGACATCGAGATGCTAATAGAGCGTATTCAAGAAATATTTCGCCGGGACGGCTTTAACTACAAGGAAGTCGCTTGGCTCATTGGCATAGGCTGCATCTTTTATTCGTATTTTTTATCGTCGTTTTCTTTTTCTATTGACGACGAAATGGCCGCCGTCAGACAAGATCCGGCAGTCTGGGTTTCCCAGGGCCGTTGGTTTGTATATCTAACGGAAAAATATATATTTCCGCAGTCCGCCATACCATTTGCCCCTTACGTCTTTCTCGTCATTAGCTTTGCACTTTCCTATGCACTCATCCTCCGAGCACATAACTATATTCCAAACTGGAAGAGCTATGCGATTTATCCGGTATTCTGTGCCTTTCCAACGTGGTGGTTTATATCTGAATTTTATTCCAACGTAGCCGCAGTTGCGTTCGGCATATTTTTCATCAGTCTTAGCCTCTATATGGTCTTCATCAAGACCCAGCTAAAACGCGGTACCTTGCTGTTAGCATGCGTGAAAAATTTTATTATTATTCTAATGTTGGCATGCGCCACAAGTGCATATCAGTCACTGTTGCTCGTTTACATAACTATGATCTTCGGTGCGTTACTGATCAGGTCGAGAAACGAAGTAGGTCATGGCGGTGCACTGCTTAAGGCTTCATCATTCTTCCTCCTTAAAAATGCATTAGTAGTCGTCGCGTCCATCATTTGTTACGGGCTCATCAATTTACTGTCACAGAAATATATTGCAGCTGACAGCGGATATGTCGGGAAATTCCTGAACTACAAAGTTATATTAGAGCAACCAGTAGAGGTTCTGCTGGCCATCTTCAATGAAATGCGCAACATCTATGCCGGGGATAGCGTCAGGTATGGCACTGATATCGGGCTGGCGACACTGGTTGTCGCGTGCGCTACGTTAAGCATACTTTCGAGGCGCCTTGGTAAAACTGCAGTGAGGCTGGTGCTGTGGATAGGGGTGTTGACAGCCCCGTTTACTCTGCACTTCCTGTCAGGCGGCGCGCCGCTCCCGATGCGCGCCATGTTGGCGATTGCGTACGTGAGTTGGCTGGCATGTCTTATCGTGCTTTCCAATCAGCGACGTTTAACGCTTGTGTTTGCCGTCCTCTTGGTCAGCGTGTATCAGCTGCAGATATTTAGTGTGACATCTCAGTATATTGCCTCAGCAACCATCACACAGGCCCATGACAGGGCACTCGCGGCAGATATTTATGAAAAAATTGGTGCGCTTAGCTCAGATTTTGACAGGACTTCGCCGTTAGAGATTGATATCTACGGTTACAAGTTGGTTAAGACCCTTTATGCCACTGGCTGGTGGGCAACCATGCAAGGTTCTTTCTTCGGATGGGACGATGGCAGTCTCGACCGCATGCTTAATTACATGAAGGTCATGGGCTACGAAAACCTGTCTGCACCGCCTGACGATCAGCGAGTTGCGATGACGCCCATATTCAGAGATATGCCAGTATGGCCTGCTGCCGGGTCAGTTAGAAAAGTGGGTAATCGCTATCTGGTCAGGTTAGGTAAAGAGCCTGACCCCATGCACGCCCAATTTAAACCATAGGAGGTACCTATGGCACCTCGCCTATCTTTTCTGAATTAAACTATCCAGAAAACATATACCGGCACTGGGTTGAATGAGTGCCGGCCTTGGTGAAAAGATTATATAGACTTGCCTTCGTCTCCAAGCTTTCAAAGGCCCAGCGCGACAGAGTTGATAACATTGAGACTTGCAATCGCCGTCCCATCCCGCGGAAGATTATCTTCCGCGATTTTCTCAGTGTGGAATGGCTATAGCTGATCCTTTCGTGATGGCGGGGAGAATAAAACTTTTGAAAGTACGTAGGTTATCGGGATCGTGATGACAATCGACGCCAACGGAGCTAAGGAGGCATAGAACCCGATCTTTTCAACCCAAAGCCAGATAACACACAAGCTAATAACATATTGGATAGCGTAGATGAACGGAAAAAGTATCGCAGATGTAGCGCCTCTGTGGCTCTGAAACACAAAATAACGGCTCATCACGAACGCAAGCAGGATTCCCATTGCGTAAGCGATGCTAAAGGCCACTGTATAGCTAAACTCTTTGAGTAGTAACAAGTAGGCGACATAGGTCACAGCCGTATTGACGCCGCCTGAAACCAAGAAGCGTGCAAAACTGAAGCTGACTAACTTCTTAATCAAGTTATTAGTAATCAAGATTTTGTTTTTTCAATGATGTGAACTCGTCGTAGTTACGGATGTAGTCCGCCGAATCATAGTAATGGGAGGCGAAAACCAATAATACGGCGTCGCTCGAATAACGGTACTGAATACCCCACGTCATCGGCGGTAGATGGATGCCCATATTGGGTTTATCTAGTATGAACTCCTCCCTATTCAAGCCGTCGTCCGCAACCACATGAACACTACCTTTGACTGCAATGAGAAATTGGTGACAGACGCGGTGAGCATGTTCACCACGAGTTTCTGCGGTAGGAACGTCATAAACCAGGAAGTACCGTTCGGCTTTAAACGGAATGGCTCGGTCAAATTCGCCTACTGACAAGCTACCGCGTATGTCTGTTACTTCTGTGAGAGAATGGAATGTCACATTCTCTACAGAGGTGGCTATTGATGTTTGCCCGGTAGGTATTGACGCTTCATCCTTGGTGCTCCCGGGTTTGGCATTAACGTAACCAATGATTTTGGCTGGATTGCCTACCACAATCGCATTAGGCGGCACTGACCGGGTGACCACCGCTCCTGCGCCAACCATGGCATTCGAGTCAACCGTGATACCTGGCAGAATGGTGCAATTTGCACCGAGAGACGCGCCCTTACGGATCACGGTTTTCGGAAAAGCATCCGGGTATATCTTGCTTCTTGGGAAGCGATCATTCGTAAAAGTTACGTTGGGGCCTATGAACACGTCATCTTCAATTTCGATGCCGTCCCATATCTGCACGCCGCATTTGATCGTCACACGGTTGCCGATGACTACATCGTTTTCAATGAAGACCTGATCACAAACGTTACACTCCTCGCCCAGTCGGGCTGATGGAAGAATATGCGTAAACGCCCAGACTCGTGTGCCTTTCCCGATATGTTGGCTCTCGCAAAGCGCATGCGAGTGTACGAAATAATCACGTGCTGATTCAGTCATTGCCCACCCTCGTAACTTTCAATACGCATTGGAATGGCCAATGGACGTTTTTTGGTATTTTCATAAGTACGCCACGCGTAAGAACCAACGATACCCAAGCCCATGAGGTTCGCGCACCCCAAAAAGGTTACGGTGAGCATTATCATTGCGTAGCCGGGCACTTGAATCATCCCGTTAAGTTTGGCAAAAGCAACAATTATGCCCAGTAGCGCCGCCACCGCCGCGCCAGCCCCGCCCACCCGCGTCAGTACCCTAATGGGTAGGTCGGTGAACGAGAAAACGCTGTCCATCAGATAATTCACTTTCTTGCGAAACGTCCACGCCGACGAGCCATGCTCACGCTCATTGCGGGTGTATGTAATGCATTTGCGTCGGTAACCGAGCCAGAAAATCTGTGCGATCAAAGAGCTGTGGCGCTCTTCCAGCGTCAGAAGGGTGTTACGGAAAGCAAGATTGCAACCAAACATATCAATACCGCCAGGCGGTATCTCCGGAACCACGTAACGACGATAAAAGCCCCAGAATATTCTTGATGCTATTCGGGATGTCAGGGGATCGTTCCGACCTTCGCGTGCGCCGACTACGACATCTATCGGCTCTGTTCGCAAGGCGCGGTCCATGGCTTCGACCAATTCAGGCGGCTCCTGCAGATCAGCCGCCATGACCGCGAAGCGCGTGCCGGAACCGTGCTGAAGACCGGTACGGATTGCCATAAAGGACCCGAAGTTTCGAGACAGCAATATCAGCTTCGAGATGAAACTCTGGGAGGGCAAGGCATTACTCAAAAGTTCAAAACACCGGTCAGGACTGCCGTCCACGACGAAAACAACCTCGAGCTCGCCGTTCATTCTGGTGTTCAATCCCGTGACTGCTTGGAGCAAGTCAGGGATTGATCCTTCGTTTTTGTAGACCGGTATAACGAGCGTGAGCAAGCTTATCTCCTTATGATATGTGTGTGACCCGCAGCGATAATCAGGTCGCTTGAACCATCCGACAGCCTTCGGACACAGGGCTGCGATGTTACCTGATTGCTTAACTTTTCGGTAATCAGGAGCAAGTGGAGAAGTCGCTTGCGGTTTGCTTTATCCCAGCGGATTCAACCGATTGCTATTGAAACTGCACGCCTGATTAACGGACGGCGTGAAACCGCCGATCACCCCCGCAACTAAGCCAGATCGATGCTAAAACCCAATAACCCCCACGAGACAAGCGCGGTACGTATGAAGCTGCTAGACTGCGCGCCGTATTTACCCAATAGGATTTTTTCATGGCTACCAACCGTTCCCGCCGTCTGCGCAAAAAACTATGCGTGGACGAGTTCCAAGAATTGGGGTTCGAGCTCAATCTGGAATTCAACGAAGGTTTGGATGATGAGGCGATTGACGCATTCCTCGACGCATTCCTTGTAGACGCCATGGATGCCAACGGCCTGGACTATGTCGGCGGTGATGACTATGGTCTTGTCTGCCTGGCCGATCGCGGCTCTGTTACCGAAGAGCAGCGCACAACTGTAGAAGCCTGGCTTAAAGCCCGCAGCGAGCTGACCAAGGTTGAAGTCAGCCCACTGCTGGACGCTTGGTATCCCGAGAAGCCGATCACCCCTGCTGCCTGATATCGATCCAGCTTCAAAAAAACCACCTTTCGGGGTGGTTTTTTTTGGGCGGCGAGCGCTGGTCTGTCTGATCGGCTCGGCAGCCAGCCTTCAGAAAGCGCTATTAGCGCCTCAAACCTCCGCCCGCGCCCTTGTCTGCTCCCGTCTTGGGTGCGCGGATGCAAAAGCCCGTCACCAGACCTATATTCTTGGAATGCAAAAAATAGCGCGATTCGACGGGTTTCATCCGGCGCAAGTCACGCCCGCTTGGGGCATAATGCCGCGTTATTACCGGTGCCAATTGTAACTTTCTGCACAAACGGCGTCGGACGTACCTGATATTCACCTCACGTCGGCTTGCCGCCTAGTCTTTAACGGCGTTGGGCGTGAGTGCACGGTTTGAGCGACATGAGTCATGAGGGAATCCATCCCCTCTTTATTTCCCCCTCTTTTGCAGTAGGGTTTATTTAATGATCAAATCTTTACGTCCATTGTTTCTCGCCACCCTTCTCTTGCCTTTGTCCTTGCCCGCTTTCGCTATTCCGGTCAACACCGCACTGCCCCCCAAGATCCAACAGGCCATCAAGGCCAGCAAACTGGACAACGACGCGTTGTCACTGGTCATGCTGCCGCTCACCGGTCCAGGCACGCCAACCGTCTTCAATGCCGACGTCTCGGTAAACCCGGCGTCGACCATGAAGCTGGTCACCACTTACGCGGCGCTGGAAATGCTCGGCCCGACCCATCAGTGGAAAACCGAATTCTTTACCGACGGCACCCTGAGCAATGGCGTGCTGCGGGGCAACCTGTACCTCAAGGGTGGCGGCGACCCGAAGCTGAACATGGAAAAGCTCTGGCTGTTGATGCGCGATCTGCGGGCCAATGGCGTGCAGCAGATCACCGGCGATCTGGTGCTGGACCGCACCCACTTCGTGCAGCCGCAACTTCCCGTGTTCGATGACGACGGCAACGACAAGAACAAGCCGTTCCTGGTCAAGCCCGACTCGTTGATGGTCAACCTCAAGGCCCTGCGTTTCGTGACCCGCAACGACGGCGGCAAGATTCTGGTCTCGGTCGAGCCACCGATTGCCGCCATCCACATCAACAATCAGGTCAAGGCACTGTCGTCCACCAAGTGCACCGGCGATGTCGCGTACAACCCGGTGCCGGGCGCGGATGGCGGCATCACCGTGACGGTGACGGGTCAGTTGGGCGATGGCTGCAACTCCCAGACGTATCTGTCGCTGCTGGACCACCCTACCTACACCGCCGGCGCAGTCCGTGCGATCTGGCAGGAACTGGGCGGCACCCTCCTGGGCAAGGATCGCCTGGACGTCGTACCTGGCAATGCCAAGCTGTTGGCCAAGGCCTTCTCGCCGGATCTGGCGGAGATCATCCGCGACATCAACAAATTCAGTAACAACACCATGGCCCAGCAGTTGTTCCTGAGCCTGGGGTCGGAATTCCGCAACGAAGCCGACGGCGACGACGCCAAGGCCGCGCAACGGGTGATCCGCCAGTGGTTGGCGAAGAAAGGCATTATCGCGCCGCACCTGGTCATGGAAAACGGTTCGGGCCTGTCCCGGGCCGAACGGGTGAGCGCACGGGAGATGGCGCAGATGCTCCAGGCTGCCTGGAACAGTCCGTATCAAGCTGAATTCATGAGCTCCCTGCCACTTGCGGGCATGGACGGCACCATGCGCAAACGCCTCAAGCGCACCGCCATGCGGGGTGAAGCGCACATCAAGACCGGGACGTTGAACACCGTGCGTGCAATTGCTGGCTTCAGTCGTGACAGCAATGGCAACACTTGGGCGGTGGTCGCGATCCTCAACGACCCACGGCCATGGGGCGCCTCTTCGGTGCTCGATGAAGTGCTGGTCGACCTGTATGCCCAGCCTAAACTGGCCAACACTGCCGTCTCTATTGCCCGCTAGTTGATCATGCGTCAACCGACAGGCCCATCTTCGGATGGGCCTTTTTTATGCACACGGGCTCTATTGGCGTGAATGGAGCTGTCCGCGAGAAGGATTGTGCAGGCGCAAGATCGCCAGGGGTCACGCAGGCCTCTTCGCGGACGGGTCCGCTCCCGCAGGGTGTCTGCGCCGCACCCGACTCAAGGCAGCTCGGGTTCAATCCGGTCACGTCCGGCCAGCTTGGCCGCGTAGACGCCGGAATCGGCACGCAGCAGCAACGCATCGCCTTTTTCATTGGGTCGCCAACTGGCGAGCCCGAAACTCGCCGTCACCTGCCCCACACCCTCGATCGGGGCATTGCGCAGCTCGCCCCACAACTCTCTCGCCAGCTGATAGGCCTGCGAAGGATCGGTGTCGGGACACAAAATCATGAACTCCTCGCCACCCAGTCGGCAGAACACATCGCTGCGCCTGAGCCGCTGGCTGATGCGCTGACAGATGATCTGCAACACCAGGTCCCCGGTGGCGTGACCTTGCTCGTCGTTGATGGCCTTGAAGTGGTCGATGTCGAGCATGATCACCGAGAATCGACCGCCATGCCGGTCAGCGCGCAGCAGCTCCGCTTGCAGCCGCTCCTGGAAATAGCGACGGTTGTAGACCCCGGTCAACGCGTCGGTGACCGACATCGTTCGCAGCTCTTCCTCAACGCGCTTGCGCTCGGTCACGTCCAGGCACACCGCCAGGTAGCCGACCCACTGATCGTCCTCATCCACCACAGCACTGACCTGCATGCTCACCAGCAACGTATTGCCATCCTGCCGGACAAACGTCCAGTCACGCGCCGGCTGTCCGGGTTCGTCGACCGCTTCGACCAGCATGGCCTCGCTCGGCGCCACGGTGCGGCCGTAACGCTGGCTCAATTCCCGGGTGTGGGCATCCAGCTCGGCAGGAAGGAGCAACTGCTGCAGGGTCAACTGGCTGCACGCGGTGGCGCTGTCGTAGCCCAGCATCCGCTCGGCACCCACGTTAAAGGTGATGATGACGCCTGAGAGGTCGGTGGCGATGATCGCCACCTGTGTGGCGGCGTCGAGTACGTTGCGCAATTGCCCGTGCGCCTCGCGCAGCTGCAACTCACGCTGGCGCAACTGACCAGTGCTCAGTTCAACCAGGCGCAGCGCCCGCTTGCGCTGGCTGATCAGCACGTACAACAGGGTGCTGAGCATGAAACTGAGCAAGCAGCCAAGGATCACCACGCTGTCGGTGGCAGACGGGTTGGCACTCAGGAACATGGCGGTGGGGCTGATTTCCAGCAGGTACTTGCGGTCGGCAAAGGTCAGCTCGCTGCTGATGTGCAGCGAACTGATCGCCGCGACACCGCTCGACCGATAAACCACTTCAGGCGATTGCGGCGCGGTTACGTCGCGCAGGGTCAGGGACAGATTGTCCTGCTCCTGTTGCGGCAGCCCTTCGGCCATCAGCTTGCGCAGGCTGATGACCGCCGTGACGAAGCCATCCAGCATCGAGGCATCGATCACCCCGGTTCGACTGCGGCTCACCACAGGGGCGACCAGCAAAACGCCGTTTCGGTACTGCGGCTCGACGCCCATCAGGTCCATGAGCGGCGAGGCGGCCATGCTCATCGAGCGCCGCGCCCGCTCCAGCGTCGCGTGTCGAATGGCTTCGGAGTCCAGATCCAGGCCCAGCGGCGGCATAGACGCCGTGCGCGTTTGAGTGAATCGAATCGGGTGATACATGTCCCGGCGGGGCGACCTTTCAAGTTCACCGGAGGGGCCAATCACAGTCACCGAGTAACCGGTCAACCCATCGCGGCGGGCCTTGGCTTCAAACTGCGGGCGATCGGCATCGCGCAACTGCGGCGACCATGAATACGCCTCGGTCCAGATCACCATGGAACTGGCAAAGCCATTGAATTCGTCTTGGGTGACTTCGTCGGAATAGACGAAGAAACGCCGCAGGTTGTCCAGGCGTTGTACCTGGCCATCGAGACGTTCCTGGACTCGACTGAAACGTTCGTTGGCCAGCAGCTCGAAGCGCTGGGTCAATTGTTGTCGGTACAGTTCGACGTTGGCCATGGCCAATAGTGCAGTCAGCACCGCCCCGCCGGCAAACGTCAGCAAAGCAACCGCCCACGACGACGCATCTTCGCTGATGAAGCCCAATATCTTGGCGCTAGGTGGAGGCGACGACATACCCGAAACTCATGACGCCACTGTGTTGCCCCGAGACATGGCCAAGGTTAACTTATAGCGATTCGCCATCAGCTTGCCTAGTGCAGTGTGTCGGGGACGTCTCACAGCGCCCACCTGGCCGACGAAACGGCCGTCCAGCCAGGTGAACGGTCATGGGGCTTAGCGTGCGGTGATTTTCCAGGCACGGTGAATCTTGCTGTTGCGGGCGAAATCCGGATCGAGGGTTTGCGCGGTGATCTCCTCCACGGCGTAACGCTCGGCCAGGTTTTCCTCGAGCTGGAACTTGCGGAAATTGTTCGAGAAATACAGCACGCCGCCCGGCGCCAGGCGCGCCATGGCCAGGTCGATCAACTGCACCTGATCGCGCTGTACATCGAAGATGCCTTCCATGCGCTTGGAGTTGGAGAAGGTCGGCGGATCGATGAAGATCAGGTCGTATTCGTCACGGCTGGTTTCCAGCCAGACCATGACATCGCCCTGCTCCAGGCGGTTCTTGTCGGAGAACCCATTGAGCGACAGGTTGCGCCGCGCCCAGTCCAGATAGGTTTTCGACAGGTCCACACTGGTGGTGCTGCGCGCACCGCCCTTGGCCGCGTGCACACTGGCCGTCGCCGTGTAGCTGTAGAGGTTGAGGAAGCGCTTGCCGGCCGCCTCGCGCTGAATCCGCATGCGCATCGGGCGATGATCGAGAAACAGGCCGGTGTCCAGGTAGTCAGTCAGGTTGACCAACAGCTTGACCCCGCCTTCCTTGACCTCGACAAATTGCCCCTGGGCACTCTGCCGCTCGTACTGCTTGGTGCCGCTCTGACGCTCGCGGCGCTTGATCACCACACGGCTCTTGTCGATGTTCAACGCCTGAGGAATGGCGGCCAGGGCGTCGAACAGACGCGCCGAGGCTTTTTCAGGGTCGATGGATTTAGGCGCTGCGTATTCCTGGACGTGAACCCAGTCCTCGTAGAGGTCGACTGCCAGCGAGTACTCGGGCATGTCCGCGTCGTAGACCCGATAGCAATCGATGCCCTCGCGGCGCACCCATTTGCTCAGCTGCTTGAGGTTCTTCTGCAGGCGGTTGGCGAACATCTGCCCGCCTTCGCTCAGGCGCGCCTGCTCGACCACAGGCTGCGGCTCACGAATCGGATTGCCGTTCTTGTTCAGCTTGACCGGCTCAGCTGGCACCTCGTGCTCGGCCTGTTCGCGCTCGATCTGACGTTGCTCGGGGGTGCGTCGTTCGCCAGTAACGAACTGATCAGGTTGAACCTTGATCAGCAGCAGCTTGCACGGCAAGGCGCCGTTCCAGAAGGCGTACTGTTTGTGGCTGCGAATGCCCATGCGCTTGCCCAGATCAGGCGCGCCGGTAAACACCGCCGCTTCCCAGTTCAGGCAGGCCTGACGCAGGCGCTCGCCCAGATTCTGATAGAGGTACAACAGGCTCGCTTCATCACCCAGACGCTCGCCGTACGGCGGGTTACAGATGACCAGGCCTTTCTGGTTCTGATCGGGGCGCGGCTCGAAGGTGGCCACTTCGCCCTGGTACACCTTGATCCATTCGCTCAGGCCCGCGCGTTCGATATTGTTGCGCGCCGGTTGAATCAAGCGGGGGTCGGCTTCGTATCCGCGAATCCACAGCGGCGTCTTGGCCAGGCCCGCCTGGGCCCGGGCCAGCGCTTCATCATGCAGCTTGCGCCACAGCGCCGGGACGTGCCCGAGCCAGGCTGAGAAACCCCAGCGCTCACGCTTGAGGTTGGGGGCGATATCGGCGCCGATCATGGCCGCCTCCACCAGGAACGTCCCCACGCCGCACATCGGGTCGGCCAGAGCGCCGCCTTCGGCCGCAATACGCGGCCAGCCGGAGCGAATCAGGATCGCCGCCGCCAGGTTTTCCTTGAGCGGCGCGGCACCTTGCTGCAGGCGATATCCACGCTGGTGCAAGCTGTGGCCGGACAGGTCCAGGGACAGGATCGCTTCGCCGCGGTCCAGTCGCAGGTGAATGCGCAAATCGGGGTTGAGCTTGTCGATGGAAGGGCGCAGGCCGTCGGGCGTGCGCAGCTTGTCGACGATGGCATCCTTGACCTTCAGGGCGCCGAAATGGGTGTTATCGATGCCGGAACCGTGGCCACTGAATTCAACCGCCAGCGAACCATCGGGCTCGAGATGGTCTTGCCACTCGACGTCGAGCACGCCGTGATACAGATCTTCAGCGTCCTTCATCGGGAAGCGCTTGAGCACCAGCAGTACACGGTTGGCAAGACGCGACCACAGACATAAGCGGTAGGCTGTTTCCATGTCGGCGGTGCCACGGATGGTCGAGGTGTGCTCGCGGGTGTCCTCGAGGCCAAGCGCAGTGGCTTCCTCGGCCAGCAGGCCTTCGAGGCCTTTAGGGCAGGTGAGGAAAAGTTCGTAACGGTCCGACATGATCATTCCAGAGCCTTGGGCTTGAGCGGCGGGACAACGCATTGTCCGGCCCGATTTATAACAGACGTCTTTCTTGGAGAACGCCTGCGTGGCACACACATGTGCCGGTCCACCACACAGCCGCTTTAATGAAACCTGGCGCTGTGGCAGTCGATGGACCTGTCCAGTGACCGGTCCGAATCTGATATTAAAAAACCACTATTGAGCCCGACGCCAGCCGCAATAAAAAGCCATGCCATGACCCTTCGTCGCTTTAATCCCTGCTACCAACCGTCGGACAGCGAACTTGAGAACACGTCTCGGTATCGGCGCAGAGGCCCGCATCAAGGGCATCACAAAATAAACTGGCTGTGAAAGCATCCGACGCTTATGGCCTTTAAGTGCCAATCATGACCTTCTTATGACAAAACGATCATTCACAGCGCCGGGCGCATTGGTTAGAAATCACCACAGGTTGTCGTTGCAATGACGGCAGCACCAAGCCCGCGACGCCGGCAGCGGGTACCAACGGCAGATGATTTTCTGCCCGACCTCAACCTGAGGTCTCCAGGGACATTACAGTCAACAGACGAGGGCAACACCCTATGAGAAGACTTAAGCGTGATCCGTTGGAAAGAGCATTTTTACGCGGATATCAATTTGGCGTTCATGGAAAATCCCGTGAGCTTTGCCCCTTTACTCTACCGTCAGTACGCCAAGCCTGGATCAACGGCTGGCGAGAAGGACGCGGCGACAACTGGGACGGTATGACCGGCACTGCGGGAATCCACAGACTCAACGAACTTCACGCGGTCGGCTGACACACAAGGTAGCTCCCGACTAAAACATTTCTCGATCCCAACGCACCATGCGTGCCCCATCCGGGCCGCGGGCCAAAGCCCAGGGGGTTCCTTCGCGGAACCCCCTTTTTGTCAGCCAGGATTCAGACCGTAGGGCGTGGCATCGCCGCAATGGCATCCACCGACTGGCGAATCAGCGCCGGCCCCTTGTAGATGAAGCCTGAATAAATCTGCACCAGGCTGGCACCGGCGGCGATCTTCTCAGCCGCATGCTTGCCCTCGGTGATCCCGCCTGCCGCGATGATCGGCAACTTCCCGCCCAGCTCCGCCGCCAGCACCTTGACGATACGGGTGCTCTGTTCCCGCACCGGCGCACCAGACAGCCCGCCCGCCTCGTCGGCATGGGGCAGGCCTTCGACGCCTTGACGACTGAGGGTGGTGTTGGTTGCGATGACAGCGTCCATGCCGGACTCGAGGAGCGCGGCGGCCACCAGCGCGGTCTCTTCGTCACTCATGTCCGGCGCAATCTTGATCGCCAGCGGCACGCGCCGGCCATGAATCGCGGTCAGCGCTTGCTGGCGAAGCTGCAAGGCTTCAAGCAACTGCTTGAGCGAGTCGCCGAACTGCAGGCTGCGCAGGCCCGGCGTGTTAGGTGAACTGACGTTGACGGTGACGTAACTGGCGTGGGCGTAAACCTTGTCAAGGCAGATCAGGTAATCGTCAACGGCGCGCTCGACCGGGGTGTCGACATTCTTGCCGATATTGATGCCGAGGATACCGCTGTACTTGGCGGCCTGCACCCGACTGACCAGATGATCAACGCCGAGGTTGTTGAACCCCATGCGGTTGATGATTCCTTCAGCGTGAGGCAAGCGGAACACGCGTGGCTTGGGATTACCTGGCTGTGGACGCGGGGTCACGGTGCCAATCTCAACGAAGCCAAAGCCCAACTGTGCAAAGCCATCGATGGCCGCGCCGTTCTTGTCTAGCCCTGCAGCCAATCCGACCGGGTTCGGGAACTCAAGACCCATGACCGTCGTTGGCAACCTGACCGGGGCTTTGTTGAACAGACCATTGAGCCCCAACCGCCCGCCCGCGCCGATCAGGTCGATCGACAGGTCATGGGACGTTTCCGGGGAGAGTTTGAACAGTAACTGGCGGGCCAGGTTATACATGGGGAGCGCGGCTCGTTGCGGCTGAATTCAGCGGGCGATTATAGACGCCGCACCGGTGCAGCGCGAGACCTGTCCTGAACATTGCGAAATAGCCCCGACGCCACTGGGTTTCGCGGCGCGCAAACAGTCAAATGGCGGACATAAAAAAACCCGGCCGAGGCCGGGTTCTTCTGAGGCTTGGGCTAATTACTTAGCTTGAGCTTCTACTTCAGCTTCTACGCGACGGTTAACAGCGCGGCCAGCGTCAGTTGCGTTGTCAGCAACTGGACGGGTTTCGCCGTAGCCAACCGAGTTCACGCGGTTAGCGCCAACACCGTACTGGTTAACCAGAACTTGTTTAACGGCGCTTGCACGACGCTCGGACAGTTTCTGGTTGTAAGCGTCAGGACCGACGGAGTCAGTGTGACCTTCAACAGTGGTGGTGGTTTGTGGGTACTGAGTCATGAAATCAGCGAGATTTTTGATGTCGCCGTAGCTGCTAGGCTTGACTACCGACTTGTCGAAGTCGAATTTCACGTCCAGCTCAACACGTACAACTTCAGCAACTGCCGGGCAACCGCTAGCATCAACAGTTACGTTGGCTGGGGTGTCTGGGCACTTGTCGACGTTGTCGCACACGCCATCGTTGTCGCTGTCGGAGCAAACGTCAGCTACTGGAGCTGGAGCTGCTTCTACTTTCTTGGAGCCGCCACCGAAGTTCACGCCGATACCGACGCTAGGTGCCCACTCGGTGTCGCCCTGGTCGATGTTGTACTGAGCTTCAACGCCAGCACGAGCATAGAAATTGTCGGTGAAGTACAGCTTCGCACCGCCGCCAACGTTGGCGAAAGTGGAACGGTTACGACCGCCGCTGCCGTTCTGACCGATGCTTTGGTCAGAGAAACCTGCGGAGACGTATGGACGCAGCATGTCGCCCGGGTTGTTGAAGTGGTACAGAGCGTCAAGAGCGGTGTTAGCGCCTTTGATGTTCTTGCCGTCATCGCTGCGAACGTTGTGAACTTCGTCGTAGCCAAGACGCAATTCAACGTCGTCGGTCAGGAAGTAGCCAAGCGAACCGCCGAACAGGTTGCCGTCATTCTTGAAATTACGAGCGCTGTCGAACTGTTCTTTCTTGGCGAAGCCTTCGATTTCGACTGCGCCTTGGCCTTGTGCCAGAGCGCCGAACGAAGTTGCGGCAACAATAGTACCAATGGCCAAGCCCAAGGTGTTTTTCAGTTTCATCCGTTAAATCCCCATCTGGTGATTGTAAAGCAGTCCCGCATAACGGGGACAACTCATCGGCAAGTCTATCAGAACTTGCCTGCTCGTTAGAGATATTTGCACCGAGTTAAGTTTCGGTAACGCCTGCAAATTTCTCACGTAATTTATCAAGTGCCCTTTTATACCGCATTTTCGTGGCACTCAAGCCCATATGCATGATGTCTGCGATTTCCTGAAACTCCAGCTCTGCGACAAAACGCAGCACCAGAATTTCGCGGTCAATCGGGTTCACATACACCAGCCAGCGATCCAGCCCACCTTTCTCATCCGGCTTGGGCGCCTTTTCTTCAGACGCTTCTTCCAGCGGATCCAGGCTCAGGGCATCCATCAATCGCCGCTTTCGTCGCTCCTTACGGTACTGCGTGATGCATTCGTTGTACGTAATGCTGTAGAGCCAGGTTTTGAACTTCGATTTACCCTCGAAATTCTTCAAGCCATACAACACCTTAAGCATCACTTCCTGACAGACATCGTCAGCATCGCGATCGTTCCCTAAATAACGTGCACAGACGTTAAAAAGTGTCCTCTGATAGCGACGCATCAGCTCTTCATAAGCCCGCGTCACATGGAACAGCTCGGCATGCGCGCGCGCGACCAACTCCTCATCAGAGAGCTCGCGGGGATCGTAACGCAGAGAGAGCGGTTGGGGTCTATTCAAAACAAGTCGTGCCGACAGTCAGGTGAATGTCCGCCACCCCGGATACACCGGGATTTCGCGGCGGCATACATTAGCAGATTCGCCGGTTCAGCGGCTGCTCACTCGTTGCTCGAGAAGGACCCGGTTGGACAATGACACCAACTCCCCTTCATCGGTCAGCAATGTAGTTTTCACCGTACCTATTTCTTCGATCTGTCCTTCGACCTCTCCAACACGCACTTGTTGCCCTACCTGATACAACTCCCGCACATAAATTCCGGCCAGTATCTGCCCCGCGATCTCGCGGCTTCCCAGGCCCATGGCCAGCGCAACGGCCAGACCAACGGTAATCAATCCGATCACGATCACGTGATTGAGCAGATCGGTCTTCACTTCCAGCTGACTGATGGCCACCGAGATGCTGATGATGATGACCAGCCACTGCGCAAGGCGCCCCAGGCCCGCCGAGTAATCCAGGCCGACGCCTTCGGCCGCCCCTCGAACGATTCCGTTCACCAACTGCGCCAGCAGCACGCCCACCAGCAGCACCAGGGCTGCGCCAAATACTTTCGGCAGGTACAGCGCCAGCATGTCCAGCGTCGCGGAAACCCGCTCCAGCCCAAGGGACTCTGCGGCCGAGACCAGGAAAATCAGCAGCACAAACCAATACACAATCTTGCCGATCAGGGTCGAGATCGGCACTTGCACACCGGCCCGGCTGAGCAGCTTGGTCAAGCCGGTGCCGCCCATCAGGCGATCGAGTCCAAGCTTGGCCAGCAATTTCGATAACAGGGTGTCAAGCAGCTTGGCTACGACAAACCCCAGCAGTACCACGACCAGCGCGCCGAACAGGTTCGGGATGAAATTCGCGACTTTGGTCCATAACGCAGTCATTGCGGTAACGAGGCTCTGTGTCCAGAGATCCAATTCCATATTCAATCAGCCTTGTCTGAAGTACTGGCGCGTGCCGCCTTGTGACGAGAAACCGGTGACACATGAGCCGAACCGTTGTTCACCGCAATCATGAGGGCCTGTGTGCAGCGGCCCAGCAATCCAAACAGGTCACCTGCGCCCACCTGTCGATTGGCGGTTTTCAAAACACGGCCCAGGCATGCATCGTCATCCCGGCTGGAGGAAGACGCATTAAGCATGTCGCGCAGTGATTCTTCAAACGGATCGTGCATACGGTACCTCACGCAATGTCAGTGAAAAGACGCAGCCATATTTGAGCGAGTCACAACTGCGTCGTCATTGATGTAGGAAATTTCCGAATCAGACCCACTTCAGACGCCTGAACATCCACCATTGCCCCAGTGCAACCACCACCATCAGCGAGCAGGCCATGAGGAATCCATACGGATTGTCCGACCCCGGAATACCCCCCACATTGATGCCCAGCAAGCCCGTCAGAAAGCTCATCGGCAGGAAGATGCCAGTGATGATCCCAAACCGATACATGGTCCTGTTCATGCGCTCGTTCAAGCGTCGATCTTCGGACTCAAGCACCAGCCCCACGCGCTCGCGGCTCAATTCCAGCTCTTCGAGATAACGCGTCAGACTGTTGTTCAACTCGTTCCAGTAGTCCGCATCGTCAGCGACAAACCACGGCATTTTCAGACGCGTCAGCTGTGCATAGATCTCACGTTGCGGGGCCAGGAAACGGCGCAGTCCGGCCGCGCGACGACGGATGTGCAGCATCGTGCCGTGCTCGGGCACATGCCGTTCGTCGGCATCCATCGCTTCTTCCACTTCATCGACCAGTTCGGTCAGGTCGCTGACCACTTTCTGGACCTTGTCAGTCAGGTACTGGGACAGATACAGCAGCAACTCCGAGGCGGTTTTCGGTCCTTTACCGTGATGAAGCTGCTCAAGCAATTCATCAGTCGCGCGCAATGAGCGCAGCCGAAGGGAAATCACCTGCTGGGCGGCGGCGAAAATCCTCACCGAGACCATGTCCTCCGGCTCGGCACCGGGGTTGAGGTTCACTCCACGCAAGAACAGCAGCAGCTCGTCCTCCGGCAATGGCAACAGCCGCGGACGGGTGTTTTCCTCCAGCAACAGGTCACAGACAAATTCAGTCAGACCACTGGCGGTGCGCAGCCAGGTCTGGGTGTGCGGATGGCTGCGGTCCCAGTGCAGCCACACGCTTTCGTGCGGCTGCAGTTGCAGGCCATCCAGTTCGGTACGAGCGATTGAACGCGATCCGCCTTTACCATCCAGTACCAGGGCGTGCAGCAGCCCCCATTGCGCGTTTGTCTCGTCGAACATTCAGTGTCCTGTTTTGCGGCGATCAGTCGGGCATCTTCAAAGGGCTGGGCGAGACGATGATGCCGTTGTTGTCGGCGTACACGTACTCTCCCGGGCGGAACGTCACGCCAGCGAAGGTCACCACGACGTTGAGGTCGCCGATACCGCGCTTGTCGGTCTTGAGCGGGTGGCTGGCCAGCGCCTGGACGCCGAGGTCGGTCTGCGCGATGACATCGACGTCGCGAATGCAGCCGTAGATCACAATCCCTTCCCAGCCGTTGTGGGAGGCCTTTTCGGCGAGCATGTCGCCGAGCAGCGCGCGGCGCAGTGAACCGCCGCCGTCCACCACCAGTACCTTGCCCTTGCCGTCCTGTTCGACCTGCTCACGCACCAGGGAATTGTCTTCGAAGCATTTGACGGTGACGATTTCGCCGCCGAAAGAATCGCGGCCGCCGAAGTTGCTGAACATCGGCTCCACCACGGTGATCAGTTCAGGGTAGGCGTCGCACAAATCCGGAGTGAGGTAGTGCATGGGGTAACTCCTGTCGGTGATGAGCAAGGATAAACCTGTGGTCACAAGGCTTGTGTGGCTCGTCAGTCGGACCACACCCAATCACGTTTGGCTTCCTTATCAAGCTGCCTTTGAGCTGGAACGTAGCTTAGCCGCAACTGGCGCACAGCGAAACGCTCCACGGCATCACGCCTCAGGGAGTTACCGAGGCGTTCAGCGTCGATTCAGCCACCGGCGCCAGCGATGGAGGGTCCAGCCACGCCAGCACCAACGGCCACACCTGCGTTTGCGCCGCCTTGCTGACCAGCATCTGCACGTGACCGAAGTCCTCGGTGAAGCCCTGCTCGCGCCCCAGGCAGAGGAATTGCTTGCGCGCGCTGCCGAACTGCTCGAACAGTTCGCGGCAGGCCCAGGCCGGGTCCTGATGATCACCCGCAGCGGTGACCGCCAGCAGCGGCACCTGGACCTCGCGCAGCCCGGCCCACCAATCCTCCTTTTTATCCCCGAACCGCCCGAACAGGCCGCGCCAGCGCAGGCTTTCGAGGATCACGCCCATGGGCTCGTCCTCCGGCCCGCGCTTGAAGCGGGGGCCGGATACATGCTCGAAGCGCTTGAGCACCCAGCGCCCGATCCACTGCACCGGCGGAATCTTCAGGGGCCAGAAGCCGCGAGTGATCTGGCTGCCGAACAGCGCCACCGACGCCGCCTGCTCAACGCCGAGGTGTTGACCCGCCAGCGCTGCCGCCAGTGTCGTGCCACCCAGCGAGTGACCGATCCAGTGAGGAATCCGGCCGCTTTGCTCGCGCACGAACGCGGCGATGGCCGGCAGATCGTAACGGGCGTAGTCCGCCACGCAGTTATGCCGGTAGGCCTGATTGCGCGCGGACAGCCCGTGGCCGCGCATTTCCGGGATCCACACGTCCAGCCCGGCGCGTGCCAGGTATGCGCCCAGGCCAATGCCCTTGGGCGAATACCAGAACCGGCGGTTGGTAAAGCTGCCATGCAGCAGGATCACGGGCGTGCCGCGCACGTCGGGGCTGTCCGCCAGGCCCAGGCGGGTGACGGCCAGCTCCACGGTGAAATCAATGCTGTTGCCGGGCTTCAAACGGTAGACATCCTCGATCAGGTCGCCACGGCGTTCGGCGCTGATCAAGGCCACGGGAAAGAGATCGCTGCTGCTTTGCATATCGTCTTGCTGGGCTCTGAAAGCTCATCGCCTGGCCGGTGGTCTTGGCAGACACACCGTCCGGCGCTGAAAAAATCGCACAAAAAAGGGCGGTATCGGCACACCGCCCTTCCAGAAAAAAGCTGACCCACCGAAGTGGGCCCGCATTTTACTCAATTTACATCACGTCGGTGCGTCTTCTTCCGACAGGAAGAACCAGGTTTCCAGCACCGAATCCGGGTTCAGGGACACGCTCTCTATGCCCTGCTCCATCAGCCAACGTGCCAGATCCGGGTGATCGGACGGGCCCTGACCGCAGATGCCGATGTACTTGCCGGCCTTGTTGCACGCCTGAATGGCGTTGGACAACAGCTTCTTGACCGCCGGATTACGCTCGTCGAACAGGTGGGCGATGATCCCGGAATCACGGTCAAGGCCCAGGGTCAGCTGGGTCAGGTCGTTGGAGCCGATGGAGAAACCGTCGAAGAACTCGAGGAATTCCTCGGCCAGGATCGCGTTGGACGGCAGCTCGCACATCATGATGATGCGCAGACCGTTTTCGCCACGGGCCAGACCGTTTTCCGCCAGCAGGTCGATGACCTGGCTCGCTTCGCCCAGGGTCCGCACGAACGGCACCATGATTTCAACGTTGGTCAGGCCCATCTCGTTGCGCACGCGCTTGAGGGCGCGGCACTCCAGCTCGAAGCAGTCGCGGAAGTTTTCGCTGATGTAGCGTGACGCGCCGCGGAAGCCCAGCATCGGGTTTTCTTCTTCCGGCTCATACAGCTTGCCGCCGATGAGGTTGGCGTATTCGTTGGACTTGAAGTCCGACAGGCGCACGATGACCTTCTTCGGGGTGAACGCGGCGGCCAGGGTGCTGATGCCCTCCACCAGCCTCTCGACGTAGAAACCGACGGGATCGTCGTAGCCGGCGATGCGCTTGTCGACGCTGTCCTTGATGTCCTGCGGAAGGTTCGGGTAGTTGAGCAGCGCCTTGGGGTGCACGCCGATCATGCGGTTGATGATGAATTCCAGACGCGCCAGGCCGATACCGGCGTTGGGCAGCTGGGCAAAATCGAACGCGCGGTCGGGGTTGCCGACGTTCATCATGATCTTGAACGGCAGCTCCGGCATGGCGTCGATGGAGTTCTGCTTGATGTCGAAACCCAGCTCGCCTTCGAAGATGTAACCGGTGTCGCCTTCGGCGCAGGAGACGGTGACGCCCTGGCCGTCCTGCAGCAATTGAGTCGCGTTGCCGCAACCCACGACGGCCGGGATGCCCAGTTCACGGGCGATGATCGCCGCGTGACAGGTCCGGCCACCGCGGTTGGTGACGATGGCGCTGGCGCGTTTCATCACCGGTTCCCAGTCCGGGTCGGTCATGTCGGAGACGAGCACGTCGCCCGGCTGAACCTTGTCCATCTCGGACACGTCCTTGATGATCCGCACCTTGCCGGCGCCGATGCGCTGGCCGATGGCGCGGCCTTCCACCAGCACGGTGCCCTTCTCTTTCAGCAGGTAACGTTCCATGACGTTGGCCGACGTGCGGCTCTTCACGGTTTCAGGGCGCGCCTGAACGATGTACAGCTTGCCGTCGTCGCCGTCTTTGGCCCATTCGATGTCCATCGGGCACTGGTAGTGCTTTTCGATGATCATCGCCTGGCGCGCCAGGTTGCTGACTTCTTCGTCGCTCAGGCAGAACCGCGCGCGATCGGCCGCGTCCACGTCGATGACCTTGACCGACTTGCCGGCCGTGGCGACTTCGCCGTAGATCATCTTGATGGCTTTGCTGCCCAGGTTGCGGCGCAGGATCGCCGGACGACCGGCTTCAAGGGTTTGTTTGTGAACGTAGAATTCGTCCGGGTTGACCGCGCCCTGAACGACCGTCTCGCCCAGACCGTAGGCGCCGGTGATGAACACCACGTCACGGAAGCCGGACTCGGTGTCCAGGGTGAACATCACGCCGGCAGTTCCGGTTTCGGAACGGACCATGCGCTGCACGCCGGCCGACAACGCGACCAGCTTATGGTCGAAGCCCTGGTGAACGCGGTAGGAAATGGCGCGGTCGTTGAACAGTGAAGCGAACACTTCCTTGGCCGCGCGGATCACGTTTTCCACGCCACGGATATTAAGGAAGGTTTCCTGCTGACCGGCAAAGGAGGCGTCGGGCAAATCTTCGGCGGTGGCGGAAGAACGCACGGCAACGGCAATGTCCGGGTTGCCGGCCGACAGTTCGGCGAAGGCGGTGCGGATTTCGGCGTTGAGCTTATCGGGGAACTCAGCCTCCATGATCCACTGACGAATCTGCGACCCGGTTCTGGCCAGGGCGTTGACGTCGTCGACATCCAGGGCATCGAGTGCCGCGTGTATCTGATCGTTCAGACCACTCTGCTCAAGAAAATCACGGTAGGCCTGAGCGGTAGTGGCGAAGCCACCCGGGACGCTGACACCTGCGCCTGCCAGGTTGCTGATCATCTCGCCGAGGGATGCGTTCTTGCCCCCCACGTGCTCAACATCATGTTTGCCGAGCTTATCGAGGGAAACTACGTACTCTACCAAGGTGATCTCTCCACTAACTGAGTGTTGTTGTTGGGAAACGCTGTGGGCCTGAACCCGGGCAAAACCGGGTGCTGCGACCTTGTGGTCCGGATCTGCAAAATAAGTAAGAATGCGGCGGTCACGGCTCGCAAGCGGGCCTATCATAGCCAACAATCGTTACCAGCTTAAGAGCCCAAGGCGCAAATGAAACGATCCGCTTTCTTTATCTCCGACGGCACCGGCATCACGGCCGAAACCCTGGGCCAGAGCCTGCTGGCACAGTTTGAAAACATTACCTTCAACAAGTTCACGCGCCCCTATATTGACAGCGTCGAGAAGGCGCGGGCAATGGTCCAACAGATCAACAAGGCTGCCGAAAAGGACGAGGTGCGTCCGATCATCTTCGACACCATCGTCAACCAGGACATCCGCGAGATCCTGGCTACGTCCGACGGCTTCATGATCGACATTTTCTCGACCTTTCTGGCCCCGCTCGAGCTGGAGCTTAGTTCACACTCCTCCTACTCGGTGGGGAAATCGCATTCCATCGGTCACAACTCCAACTACATGGAGCGCATCGAAGCGGTGAACTTCGCGCTGGACAATGATGACGGGGCCCGCACCCATTATTACGACAAGGCGGACATCATTCTGGTGGGCGTGTCGCGCTGTGGGAAAACCCCGACGTGCCTGTACATGGCCATGCAGTTTGGCATCCGCGCCGCCAACTATCCGCTGACCGAAGACGACATGGAGCGCCTGCAACTGCCGCCTGCGCTCAAGCAGCATCGGGACAAGCTGTTCGGCCTGACCATCGACCCGGATCGACTCACCGCCATCCGCCACGAGCGCAAACCCAACAGCCGCTATTCGAGCTACGCCCAGTGCGAGTTCGAAGTGCGTGAAGTGGAAAGCCTGTTTCGGCGGGAGAACATCCCGAACATCAACTCCACGCATTACTCGGTGGAAGAGATTTCAGCGAAGGTGCTGGTGGAGAAAGGGGTTGAACGGCGGTTTAAATAACCCACAATCCTTGTTGGAGCGAGGCTTGCCCGCGAAGCTTACGACGCGATGCACCTGACACACCGCAGCGCATCCTTCGCGGGCAAGCCTCGCTCCAACGGGACCGTTGCGGGTTCGTTTGAATGGCGCTCAGGCAACATCACCCCGGCACCCGAACAACCCCCTCCATCAACACCCGCGCGCTACGGCTCATGATCGCCTTTTTCACTGACCACTCCCCGTCCACCTGCACCGCCTCGGCGCCCACCCGCAAGGTGCCCGACGGATGCCCGAAACGCACCGCACTGCGCGCTCCGCCGCCCGCCGCCAGGTTGACCAGCGTGCCGGGGATCGCCGCCGCCGTGCCGATGGCCACTGCCGCCGTGCCCATCATGGCGTGGTGCAGTTTGCCCATGGACATCGCCCGCACCAGCAGATCGGTGTCGGAAACGGCCACCGCCTTGCCGCTGGACGACACATACGCAGCCGGCGGCGCCACAAACGCCACTTTAGGCGTGTGCTGACGTTTGGCCGCTTCGTCGACGTGTTTGATCAAGCCCATGCGCAGCGCGCCATAGGCGCGAATGGTCTCGAACGTGATCAGCGCCTTCGGATCGCCGTTGATCGCGTCCTGAAGCTCGGTACCGGTGTAACCGAGATCCCCGGCGTTGAGAAAAATGGTCGGGATGCCGGCGTTGATCATCGTCACCTGCAGCGTACCGACACCGGGCACCTCCAGATCGTCCACCAGATGCCCGGTGGGAAACATCGATCCACCGGCGCCCTCTTCCTCTGCGGCCGGGTCCAGGAATTCCAGTTGCACTTCAGCGGCCGGGAAGGTCACGCCGTCGAGTTCGAAATCCCCGGTCTCCTGCACGGCGCCGTCGGTGATCGGGACGTGGGCGATGATGGTTTTGCCGATGTTGGCTTGCCAGATGCGGATCACCGCCATGCCGTTCTGCGGAATGCGGTCAGCGTCAACCAACCCGTTGCTGATGGCGAACGGACCGACCGCCGCCGACAGATTCCCGCAATTACCGCTCCAGTCCACGAACGGCGTGTCGATGGACACCTGACCGAACAGGTAATCGACGTCGTGATCGGCCCGGGTGCTTTTCGACAGAATCACGGTCTTGCTGGTGCTCGACGTCGCGCCGCCCATGCCGTCGATCTGCTTGGCGTAGGGATCGGGGCTGCCGATCACGCGCAGCAACAAGGCATCGCGGGCTGCGCCATGGACCTGCGCCGCGTCGGGCAGGTCCTGCAGGCGGAAAAACACGCCTTTACTGGTGCCGCCGCGCATGTAGGTGGCGGCGATTTTGAGTTGTGCTGGGTGGAACATAAAAATTCCTTCCTTTATATAAGCGCCTACAACGCCCTTTCGGACGCAGCTTCTGTAGGAGCGAACTTGTTCGCGAAACGAGCTACCTGACACCGCTTCGCCAACAAGTTGGCTCCTACAGGGGATGTTGCGCGATACCGTCTCAAGCCACCGCCGCCGACTCCAGAAAATCCTGGGCAAAGCGCTGCAACACGCCGCCCGCCTCGTAAATTGACACTTCTTCGCCGGTGTCCAGACGACAGGTCACCGGCACGTCCAAGGTTTCGCCATTTCGGCGGCGGATCACCAGGGTCAGCGTGGCGCCCGGGGTGCGGTCGCCGATCACGTCGTAGGTTTCAGTGCCGTCGATGCCCAGGGTGAGGCGATTGGTGCCGGGTTTGAACTCCAGCGGCAGCACGCCCATGCCCACCAGGTTGGTGCGGTGGATGCGCTCGAACCCTTCGGCGGCGATCACCTCCACACCCGCGAGCCGCACGCCTTTGGCCGCCCAGTCCCGGGACGAGCCCTGGCCGTAATCGGCACCAGCGATGATGATCAGCGGCTGCTTGCGGGCCATGTACGTTTCGATGGCCTCCCACATGCGCAAGACCTGGCCTTCCGGCTCGATCCGGGCGAAGGAGCCCTGTTTGACCATGCCGTTCTCGCGCACCATCTCGTTGAACAACTTCGGGTTGGCGAACGTGGCCCGCTGCGCGGTCAGGTGGTCGCCGCGGTGGGTGGCGTAGGAGTTGAAGTCTTCTTCCGGCACGCCCATGTGCGCCAGGTATTCCCCGGCCGCGCTGTCGAGCATGATGGCGTTGGACGGCGACAGGTGATCGGTGGTGATGTTGTCCGGCAGCACCGCCAGCGGGCGCATGCCCTTGAGCGTCCGCTCGCCGGCCAGCGCGCCTTCCCAATACGGCGGACGGCGGATGTAGGTGCTCATCGCCCGCCAGTCATACAGCGGCGGGACTTTCGGGCCGGTGTCTTCGTGAATGGCGAACATCGGGATGTACACCTGACGGAACTGCTCGGGTTTGACCGAGGCCTTGACCACCGCGTCGATTTCGTCGTCACCGGGCCAGATGTCCTTCAAGCGGATGTCCCGGCCGTCGACCACGCCCAGCACATCTTTCTCGATGTCGAAGCGGATCGTGCCCGCGATGGCGTAGGCCACCACCAGTGGCGGCGAGGCGAGAAAGGCTTGTTTGGCGTAGGGGTGAATCCGCCCGTCGAAGTTGCGATTGCCCGACAGCACCGCCGTGGCGTACAGGTCGCGGTCAATGATTTCCTGCTGGATGACCGGGTCCAGGGCGCCGGACATGCCGTTGCAGGTGGTGCAGGCAAACGCCACGACGCCGAAGCCCAGTTGCTCAAGTTCGGGGGTCAGCCCGGCTTCGTCCAGGTACAGCGCCACGGTTTTCGAGCCCGGCGCCAGCGACGACTTGACCCACGGCTTGCGGGTCAGCCCCAGTCGGTTGGCGTTGCGCGCCAGCAGCCCGGCGGCGATCACGTTGCGCGGGTTGCTGGTGTTGGTGCAACTGGTGATCGCCGCGATGATCACCGCGCCATCCGGCATCTGGCCGGGCACCTCGTCCCAGGCACCGGAAATCCCTTTTGCCGCCAGATCACTGGTGGCGACCCGGGCATGGGGGTTGGAAGGCCCGGCCATGTTGCGCACCACGCTGGACAGGTCGAAGCGCAGCACGCGTTCGTACTCGGCGGCGACCAACGTGTCCGCCCACAGGCCGGTTTCCCGGGCGTAGGTTTCCACCAGCTTCACTTGCTCGTCTTCGCGGCCGGTGAGCTTGAGGTAATCGATGGTCTGCTGGTCGATGGCGAACATCGCCGCCGTGGCGCCGTATTCCGGCGCCATGTTGGAAATGGTCGCGCGGTCGCCCAGGGTCAGGGCGCTGGCGCCTTCGCCATGGAATTCCAGCCAGGCGCCAACGACCTTCTGCTGGCGCAGGAACTCGGTCAACGCCAGCACCACATCGGTGGCGGTGATGCCCGGCTGCGGGCGGCCCGACAGCGTGACGCCGATGATGTCCGGCAGGCGCATCCACGACGCGCGGCCCAGCATCACGTTCTCCGCTTCCAGGCCGCCGACGCCGATGGCCACCACCCCCAGCGCATCGACATGGGGGGTGTGGCTGTCGGTGCCCACCAGGGTGTCGGGGAACGCCAGCCCGCTCTGCACTTGAATCACCGGGGACATCCGCTCCAGGTTGATCTGGTGCATGATCCCATTGCCGGGCGGGATGACTTCGACGTTCTTGAACGCCTGCTTGGTCCAGTTGATGAAATGGAAACGGTCTTCGTTGCGACGGTCTTCGATGGCGCGGTTCTTGGTGAACGCGTCAGGGTCGTAGCCGCCGCACTCCACCGCCAGCGAATGGTCGACGATCAATTGCACCGGCACCACCGGATTGACCTGCGCAGGGTCGCCGCCCATATCGGCAATGGCGTCCCGTAAGCCGGCCAGGTCCACCAGGGCGGTCTGGCCGAGGATGTCGTGGCACACGACGCGAGCAGGAAACCACGGGAAATCCAGATCGCGCTTGCGCTCGATCAATTGCGTCAGCGACGCCTTGAGGGTCAGCGGGTCGCAGCGGCGCACCAGATTCTCGGCCAGCACCCGGGAGGTGTACGGCAGCGTGGCATAGGCGCCGGGCGTGATCGCCTCGACCGCTGCACGGGCGTCGAAGTAATCCAGTTCAGTCCCCGGCAGGCGTTTGCGGTGTTCAGTGTTCATCATCGGCACTCGGTCACGGTTATTCAAATGAAGGCGCTTCAGCGCGAGGCTCATCTGTAGGAGCGAACCTGTTCGCGAAGGCGTCATGCCTGACACACCACATCAAGCGTTCGCCAACAAGTTGGCTCCTACAGAGAGCAGCGTCCCTCCCACCAGCCCCCCGCTTCTAACGTTGTTCGATGGGCACGAACGTGCGCTGTTCGACGCCGATGTATTCGGCGCTGGGACGGATGATGCGGTTGTTGGCCCGTTGTTCGAACACGTGGGACGCCCAGCCGGTCAGGCGCGAGCAGACGAAAATCGGCGTGAACAGCGGCGTCGGGATGCCCATGAAGTGGTACGCCGAGGCGTGATAGAAGTCGGCGTTGGGAAACAGTTTCTTTTGTTCCCACATCGTTTTGTCGATGGCCTCGGACACCGGGAACAGCACCGTGTCGCCCGCCTCGTCCGCCAACTGCTTCGCCCAGCCCTTGATTACTTCATTGCGCGGGTCGTTGTCTTTGTAGATCGCGTGGCCGAAGCCCATGATCTTCTCTTTACGCTCCAGCATCCCAAGGGTGCCGGTGACCGCTTCTTCAGCGGAGCCAAACTTCTCGATCATGGCCATGGCCGCTTCGTTGGCGCCGCCGTGCAGCGGGCCACGCAGGGTGCCGATGGCGGCGGTGATGCAGGAGTGCAGGTCGGACAAGGTCGAAGCGCAGACCCGGGCGGTGAAGGTCGAGGCGTTGAATTCGTGCTCGGCGTACAGAATCAGCGACACGCTCATGACCTGGCGGTGCAGTTCGCTGGGGGTCTTGTCCAGCAGCAGCTTGAGGAAGTGCCCGCCAATCGAGGGTTCGTCGGTCACGCAGTCGATGCGCTTGCCGTCGTGGCTGAAGCGATACCAGTAGCACATGATCGCCGGGAAGGCCGCCAGCAGCCGGTCGGTGGCGTCGTGCTGCTGGTCGAAACTGCGTTCCGGTTCAAGGTTGCCCAGCATCGAGGCACCGGTGCGCATGACGTCCATCGGGTGCGCGTCGGCGGGGATGCGTTCGAGCACTTCCTTCAGCGCTGGCGGCAGATCACGCAGGCCCTGGAGTTTCGCCAGGTAGGCGTCCAGTTCGCTTTGTGTCGGCAGATTGCCGTACAGCAGCAGGTAGGCGACTTCTTCGAACTGCGCATTGGCAGCCAATTCGCGTACGTCGTAGCCACGGTAGGTCAAACCGGCGCCGGCCTGGCCGACAGTGGACAAGGCCGTCTGCCCCGCCACCTGGCCCCGCAGGCCGGCGCCGCTCAATACTTTTGCTTCAGCCATTGCTGTCTCCAATTTTGAATTTATTAGGGATTTGGCAACTTATGGATCAATGAATGCGGACTCGTGGGAGCGGACCTGTCCGCGAATACAATTGCTCATCTGCCGGAAATGTGTCGAATGTACCGGCCTCTTCGCGGACAGGTCCGCTCCCACAGGGGACTATCATTCAGCCCCGCCTCGCAGTCTCAACCCTTCTTCTGCGCAAACAACGCATCGAGCTTCTGCTCGAACGCGTGGTAATCAATGCGCTCGTACAGCTCCATGCGGGTTTGCATGGTGTCGACAACATGCTGCTGCGTACCGTCGCGGCGGATGGTGGTGTAGACGTTTTCCGCCGCTTTGTTCATGGCGCGGAACGCCGACAGCGGATACAACACCAGCGCCACCTCGGCGGCTTTCAATTCGTCGGTGGTGAACAGCGGTGTCGCGCCGAACTCGGTGATGTTGGCCAGGATCGGCGCCTTCACCCGGCTGGCGAACAGTTTGTACATCTCAAGCTCGGTGATGGCCTCCGGAAACACCATGTCGGCCCCGGCTTCGATGCAGGCTGCCGCCCGGTCCAGCGCCGACTCCAGCCCTTCCACCGCCAGCGCATCGGTGCGCGCCATGATCACAAAGCTGTCGTCGGTGCGCGCGTCCACCGCCGCCTTGATCCGGTCGACCATTTCCTGCTGCGAGACGATCTCCTTGCCCGGCCGATGACCGCAGCGCTTGGCGCCCACCTGATCCTCGATGTGCATCGCCGCCGCGCCGAACTTGATCATCGACCTGACCGTGCGCGCGACGTTGAACGCCGACGCGCCGAACCCGGTGTCGACGTCCACCAGCAGCGGCAGATCGCAGACGTCGGTGATGCGGCGCACGTCGGTGAGCACGTCGTCCAGGCCGGTGATCCCCAGGTCCGGCACACCCAGCGAGCCTGCCGCGACGCCGCCGCCGGACAAATAAATGGCCTTGAACCCGGCGCGCTGAGCGAGCAAGGCGTGGTTGGCGTTGATGGTGCCGACCACCTGCAGCGGGTGTTCGCTGGCGACCGCGTCACGGAAACGCTGGCCGGGCGTGTTTCTGATCGAACTCATTTTTGTTTTTCACCTCGGTCGGGGGCAGCCTGGTAATGCTGCTCGATGTTGCGCTTGGATCCGCCGATATGACGGCGCATCAGCAATTCAGCCAGTTCGCCGTCACGGTCGGCGATGGCGTCGAGAATGCGGTGGTGTTCGGCGAACGCCTGACGCGGACGGTTGGGCGTGGTGGAGAACTGAATCCGGTACATGCGCACCAGTTGGTACAGCTCGCCGCAGAGCATTTGCGTCAACGTGCTGTTTCCGGCGCCCTGGATAATCCGGTAATGAAAGTCGAAATCGCCTTCCTGCTGGTAGTAACCGACGCCCGCCTGGAAGGCTGTATCGCGCTCATGGGTGTCGAGCACCCGGCGCAAATCATCGATCTGCGCCACGGTCATGCGCTCGGCGGCCAGCCGACAGGCCATGCCTTCGAGGGATTCGCGGATTTCGTAGAGTTCGATCAATTCGGCCTGGCTGAGGGACACCACCCGGGCGCCGACATGGGGGATGCGCACCAGCAGGCGCTGGCCTTCGAGCCGGTGAATGGCCTCACGCAACGGCCCGCGGCTGATGCCATAGGTGCGCGCCAGTTCAGGCTCGGAAATCTTGCTCCCCGGCTTGATATCGCCTCTGACGATGGCGGCCTGAATGCGCCGAAAGACGTTTTCGGAGAGGGTTTCCGAGTCGTCCAGCGCCGGGGGTGCGGTTTCGATGGCATCCAACATTGTTGACACCTTTTTAATTTATAGCGCTAAAGCTAGTCACTTCGACCCGATTAGTCAAAGCCAAACGCCTGATTGTTGACAGTACACCCGTTCTGTAGGAGCGCGCTTGCCCGCGAACATTTATTTGAACCCATGCATATGTGTCGTCAAACCCATCCTTCGCGGGCAAGCGCGCTCCTACAAGGCGATCCGGGCTCGTCGGTGATTTCCCGGACCACCAAAACCTTCATGCTAGAATGCGCCGCGCTCGGCCCCGACTTTACGACGGCTAATTCCCGCCTCTTTTTACCTTGCCAGGACCTATGAGCCCCCAACGCCTCCTTATCCTTCTTTGCCTGCTGCTGCCCGGCCTGTCTTTCGCTGCGGACAAGACCGTCTACGGCCTCAACGAGTACGCCGAGCTTGCCGACATCGATCTGCAAGTGGCCGCAAAACTCGACACCGGCGCAAAAACCGCTTCACTGAGTGCTCGTGACATTCAGCGCTTCAAGCGCGACGGTGAGTCGTGGGTACGTTTCTATCTGGCCATCGATGATGCACACGCGCACCCTATCGAACGCCCCCTGGAACGGCTCAGCAAAATCAAGCGCCGGGCCGGGGACATTGATCCGGATGATGACAAGAAATACACGGCACGCCCGGTCATCAGCCTGAAGGTCTGCATGGGTTCATCATTGCGAACCGTGGAAGTGAACTTGACCGACCGAAGCGCATTCCAATATCCGCTTTTGATCGGCTCCGAAGCACTGAAACACTTTGATGCGCTGGTCGATCCCAGCCTTAAATACGCAGCGGGCAAACCCGCCTGCGCGACCGATGCTTTAACCGCTGAGTAATTAAATGCGCGCGCTCACCCTCCATCTGAAAATCCTGATCACAGTCCTGGTGGGACTGGGCATTGCGATCACGGCCTATCAGATACTGGTTCTCGGCATCCCGGTGACCGAAGACGAAACCGACGACCTGTGGAACATCGACGCCAAGGTCGAGTTCGTCGCCAACCCCAAGGACCCGGTCAAGGTCCAGATGTTCGTGCCGCCCCTGGCCCGCGACTACATCAGCCTCAACGAGAGCTTCATCTCCAACAATTACGGCGTCAGCGTCAATCGCGCCGACGGCAACCGCAAAGTCACCTGGTCGGCACGCCGCGCCACCGGCAACCAGACGCTGTACTACCGGCTGGTCCTGACCAAGCGCTACAGCGGCGAAAAAGCCAAGATCAAAGGCCCGATCTTCCGTGACAGCATCGTCGTCGAAGGCCCGGAAAAGATCGCCGCCGACGCCCTGCTCGCCCCGATTCGCCAGCACTCGGCCGACGTCGAAACCTTCGTCACCGAAGCCATCAAGCGCGTCAACAACCTCAGCGATGACAACGTCAAGCTGCTGCTGGCCGGCGATCAGTCGGTGGGCAACAAGGCGCGCATCACCGAAGTCCTGCTGTCCATCGCCCACGTGCCGGTAGAGAAGGTCCACACCATTCGCCTGGTCGCCGATCAGCCGCAGACCCCCGAACTGTGGCTGCGCAGTTTCAATGGCAAGGACTGGCTGTACTTCAACCCCGACACCGGTGAAGCGGGCCTACCCCAGGACCGCCTGCTGTGGTGGATCGGCGACGACAACCTGATCTCCGTCGAGGGCGGCAAGAAAGCCACGGTCAGTTTCAGCCTGAACAACAGCGAGATGAACGCCATCCGCCTGGCCAAGCTGACAGACGAAAACACCGACGCGGACTTCCTCGAATATTCGTTGTACGGGCTGCCGCTGCAGACCCAGCAAACCTTCATGATCATGGTGATGATCCCGATCGGCGTGCTGGTGATCCTGATCCTGCGCAACCTGATCGGCCTGCAGACCCTGGGCACCTTCACCCCGGTGCTGATTGCGCTGGCGTTCCGCGAGACCCAGCTGGGCTTCGGCATCGTGCTGTTCACGATCATCACTGCGCTGGGGCTGTCACTGCGCTCGTATCTTGAGCACCTCAAGCTGCAAATGCTGCCGCGCCTGTCGGTGGTGCTGACCTTCGTGGTGGTGCTGATCGCGGCCATCAGCCTGTTCAGCCATAAGCTGGGCCTGGAACGCGGCCTGTCGGTGGCGCTGTTCCCCATGGTGATCCTGACCATGACCATCGAACGCCTGTCGATCACCTGGGAAGAACGCGGCGGTGGCCATGCCATGAAAGTCGCCATCGGCACCCTGTTCGCGGCGTCACTGGCGCACATCATCATGAGCGTGCCGGAACTGATTTATTTCGTGTTCACCTTCCCGGCCGTGCTGCTGATTCTGGTGGGCTTCATGCTGGCCATGGGACGCTATCGCGGCTACCGGCTGACGGAGCTGGTCCGGTTCAAGGCCTTCATCAAAGAAGATCAAGCGCGGGAAGACGCCAAATGATCGGCTGGTGGAAAACCTGGAAGGCACTGGAAGCCAAGGGGATCATGGGCATCAACCGGCGCAACGCCGACTACGTGCTCAAGTACAACAAGCGCAGCCTGTACCCCATCGTCGATGACAAGATCATCACCAAGGAGCGGGCCATCGCCGCCGGCATGCAAGTGCCGGAGCTGTACGGGATCATTTCCACCGAAAAGCAAATCAGCCGGCTGGATGACATCATCGGCGGGCGCAATGACTTCGTGGTGAAGCCGGCCCAGGGCGCGGGCGGAGATGGCATTCTGGTGATCGCCGACCGCTTCGAGGAACGGTTCCGCACCGTCTCGGGACGGATCATCAGCCGCGACGAAATCGAGCACCAGATCTCCAGCATCCTCACCGGCCTGTATTCCCTGGGCGGGCATCGCGACCGCGCGCTGATCGAGTACCGCGTGACCCCCGATCAGATTTTCAAAAGCATCAGCTACGAAGGCGTGCCGGACATTCGCATCATCGTCCTCATGGGCTACCCGGTGATGGCGATGTTGCGCCTGCCAACCCGCCAGTCCGGCGGCAAGGCCAATCTGCACCAGGGCGCCATCGGCGTGGGCGTCGACCTCGCCACCGGCACCACCCTGCGCGGCACCTGGCTGAACAGCATCATCAGTAAACACCCGGACACCACCAATGCCGTGGACGGTGTGCAGTTGCCGAACTGGACCGGTTTCATGGCCCTGGCCGCCGAGTGCTACGAGCTGTGCGGCCTGGGCTACATCGGCGTCGACATGGTGCTGGATCAGGAGCGTGGCCCACTGATCCTGGAACTCAACGCCCGTCCGGGGCTGAACATCCAGATCGCCAACGACTGCGGCCTGACCCATCGCACCCGCGCGGTGGAAGACCGCCTGGAGCAATTCGCCGCCAGCGGTCGCGTGGAAACCCCGATAGAGCGGGTGAATTTCGTGCAGGAATTGTTCGGGCACGTTTGAACCCTAAACCGACGCCACCCTGCTTCCCGCACACAACCCGCTATGAGCTGACTTGTCTGCAAAGCGGCCGTAGACACCGTCACCTCCATTGACCTGATGCACCGCAAGCACAGGTTTTACTGCCGGTGCCCGGCAGATCGCAGGCAAGCCAGCTCCCACGCCTTCGGCAGAAGCGGGATTCATGCAGCGCCGGTTTCTCAGTCTGGCCGAGAGGCGCCAGAGGCTGTCACCTCCATTGACCTGATGCACCGCAAGCACAGGTTTACTGCCGGTGCCGGCAGATCGCAGGCAAGCCAGCTCCCACGCCTTCGGCAGAAGCGGGATTCATGCAGCGTCGGTTTTTGATTCTGGCCGAGAGGCGCCAGAGGCCGTCATCTTCATTGACCTGATGCACCGCAAGCACAGGTTTTACTGCCGGTGCCCGGCAGATCGCAGGCAAGCCAGCTCCCACGCCTTCGGCAGAAGCGGGATTCATGCAGCGCCGGTT
>NZ_JBEGED010000008.1:0-26999 GCF_040202885.1 Xanthomonas sp. WHRI 1810A | reverse complement strand
TGTACTGCCGGTGCCCGGCAGATCGCAGGCAAGCCAGCTCCCACGCCTTCGGCAGAAGCGGGATTCATGCAGCGCCGGTTTTTGATTCTGGCCGAAGGCCGTGGGAGCTGACTTGTCTGCGATGCGGTGGCACGGCTTGCATTTCATCTGCCAGACACTCCGCGTCGCAGCCTCTCGGCGTCTCGTCAGCGCCTACGGGATGGATGCGCTATAGAGCTCCGTCAGCCATCAGACTACAATCGCCTTCCCGCGCTTCATGACCGATTGTTTCCGCATGCCGACCTGCTCCGTACACCCGCTCCCCTATCGCCCCGACCCTGCCGGTTACTTCTCGGTCATTCGCCATGCGCCCGGCGCGGTGCTGCTGGACAGCGGCAGGCCCGAGGCGGATCGCGGGCGGTTTGATCTGCTCAGCGCCTGGCCGATAGAGCAGTTTCTGCCGCACGCGGGTGAACCGGGCCTGGCGTTTCTTCAGCGATTGCGCGACGGCCTGCAGCGCCTGGGCGAAGCAAACCTGCCAGACGAATGCGCCCTGCCCTTTGCCGGCGGCTTGATGGGGTATCTGGCGTATGATTTTGGCCGGCTGCTTGAGCCACTGCCGGCGCAGGCCGTGGACGATCTGCACCTGCCCGCCGCACGATTGGGCCTGTATGCCTGGGCGCTGATCAGCGATCACCAGACGCAAACCAGCCAGTTGGTGTTCCACCCCTCGCTGGCCCAGGACGAATGTCGCCGGTTAATCAGCCTGTTCGCGCGGCCGCCGTCAGACGATCTGCAGCCCTTCAGCCTCGACACCGACTTCAAGCCCGACCTCGACTTCGCCCAATACCGCCAGTCGTTTGAGCGCATTCAAGCGTACATCCATGCCGGCGACTGCTATCAGGTCAACCTCACGCAACGCTTTCGCGCCGGCTACACTGGCGATCCATGGACCGCTTATTGCGCCCTGCGACGGGCCTGTCCGACGCCGTTCGCGGGTTATCTGTCGCTGGCCGAGGGCGACGCGATTCTGAGCCTGTCCCCCGAGCGCTTCGTGAAAGTCAGCCAGCGACAGGTGGAAACCCGGCCGATCAAGGGCACCCGTCCACGGGGCAAAACCCCTGCTGAAGACGCCGCGTATGCCCACGAACTGCTGGCCAGCGAAAAGGATCGCGCGGAAAACCTGATGATCGTCGACCTGCTGCGCAACGACCTGGGCCGCACCTGCCGCACGGGCTCGGTCAAGGTGCCGGAGCTGTTTGCCCTGGAAAGCTACCCGAACGTGCACCACCTGGTGAGCAGCGTCACCGGGGAGCTGGCCGCCGGCAAAGACGCCCTGGACCTGCTGGGCAGCAGCTTCCCGGGGGGGTCGATCACCGGCGCGCCGAAGATTCGGGCGATGCAGATTATCGACGAACTGGAGCCCACCCGCCGCGCGCTGTATTGCGGGTCGTTGATGTACCTGGACGTGCGCGGCGAGATGGACAGTTCCATCACCATCCGCAGCCTGCTGGCCAGAGACGGGCAGATCTCGTGCTGGGGTGGCGGCGGGATCGTCGCGGATTCCGATGGCGACGCCGAGTATCAGGAGACGTTTACCAAGGTGCGGGTGTTGTTGGAGACGTTGGAGGGGTTGTGATCCGGCCCCCACTGTAGGAGCGCGCTTGCCCGCGATTGCAACGTTTCGAACGACCGAGATGCGTCGGCTGCACAACCGATATCGCGGGCAAGCGCGCTCCTACAACGGCGGTTCAGCCTTACACACTCAACACCCGATTCGACGCCTTGATGAACTCAAGCTTCAGCCCTTCAAACGTCTGCACCGCCGGAAACTGCGGGAATTCGCGGATCACGTTGTCCGGCGCATGGAACAGGATGCCGGCGTCCGCCTCGCCTAGCATGGTGGTGTCGTTGTACGAATCCCCCGCCGCAATGACCCGGTAGTACAGACTTTTGAACGCCAGCACCGATTGCCGCTTGGGGTCTTTCTGGCGCAAATGGTAGCCGGCGACCCGACCGGTCTCGTCGGTGATCAGGCGGTGACACAGCAGCGTCGGAAAGCCCAACTGCCGCATCAGCGGTTGGGAAAACTCGTAGAACGTGTCCGACAGAATCACCACCTGAAACCGCTCGCGCAGCCAATCGACGAATTCGATCGCGCCGTCCAAAGGCGTCAAGGTGCTGATCACCGCCTGAATGTCCGCCAGCTTGAGGCCGTGCTCATCGAGAATCCGCAGGCGTTGCTGCATCAGCACGTCGTAATCGGCGATGTCCCGGGTGGTGGCCCGCAACGCCTCAATGCCGGTTTTTTCCGCGAACGCGATCCATATTTCCGGGACCAGCACCCCTTCCAGGTCCAGACAGGCGATTTCCACAGCACACTCCTTGATAAGACCGACGAAGCGGCACTCTACCCACAGGCCCAGGCCCTGCGCAAACACAGGTTATGGGCCAGCAAGCGCAGGATTTTGTTACCATCACCGCCATGACGAGCGCTTAAGCGCCACTTAATCCGTAGGAAACCGCCTGATGAGCCATCCCTTCGACGTCGCCGACACCGCGGCCAGTTACGCCAACAAGTCCGCCCAGGACATTCTCAAACTTGCCTTCCAGCACTTCGGTGACGAGCTGTGGATTTCCTTCAGCGGCGCCGAAGATGTCGTGCTGGTGGACATGGCCTGGAAACTCAACAAGAACGTCAAGGTGTTCAGCCTGGACACCGGCCGACTGCACCCGGAAACCTACCGTTTCATCGAGCAGGTGCGCGAACAGTACAAGATCGAGATCGAGATCGTGTCGCCCGACCAGCGCGCGCTGGAGCCCTTCGTCAAGGAAAAGGGCCTGTTCAGTTTTTACCGGGACGGGCATGGCGAGTGCTGCGGCATCCGCAAGATTGAACCCCTGCGGCGCAAGCTCAGCGGTGCGGTCGCCTGGGCCACCGGGCAGCGTCGGGACCAGAGCCCGAGCACCCGCAACAACGTGGCGGTGGTGGAAATCGACGGCGCCTTCTCCACGCCCAAGCGCCCGCTGTACAAATTCAACCCTCTGGCGCAGATGACCAGCGCCGAGGTGTGGAACTACATCCGCATGCTGGAGCTGCCGTTCAACCCCTTGCACGAGCGCGGCTTCATCAGCATCGGCTGCGAACCCTGCACCCGCCCTGTTCTGCCCAACCAGCATGAGCGCGAAGGCCGCTGGTGGTGGGAAGAAGCGACGCAGAAAGAATGCGGGTTGCATGCGGGGAATTTGATCGGGAAAGCGTAAAACTGTAGGAGCGCGCTTGCCCGCGATTGGGATCTGTCGTCAACATCAACGTTGACTGACACACCGCAATCGCGGGCAAGCGCGCTCCTACAGGGTACGCAACCGATCAATGCTCCGGCAATTGAACCCCGGCAAACAGGTCTTCCAGTTCCTGCCGGTTGTGGCACTGGATTGCCTTGGCCATGACGTCGCGGGTGAGGTGCGGGGCGAATTTCTCGATGAAATCGCACATGAACCCGCGCAAAAAGGTGCCGCGGCGGAAGCCGATCTTGGTCACGCTGGCTTCGAACAGTTCGCTGGCATCCAGCACCACCAGGTCGCTGTCCAGTTTCGGGTCCACCGCCATCTTGGCGACGATGCCCACGCCCAGGCCCAGGCGCACGTAGGTTTTGATGACGTCGGCGTCGGCCGCGGTGAATACCACTTTCGGCGTCAGGCCGCGATGGCTGAACGCCTCATCCAGCTTGGAACGGCCGGTGAAACCGAAGACGTAAGTGACGATGGGGTATTCCGAGAGGATTTCCAGGGTCAGCTTCGGGACCTTGGTCAGCGGGTGACCCTGCGGCACAACCACGCAGCGATTCCATGTGTAGCACGGCATCATCACCAGATCACCGAACAGCTCCAGCGCCTCGGTGGCAATGGCGAAATCCACGGTGCCGTCGGCGGCCATTTCAGCGATCTGCATCGGTGAACCCTGATGCATGTGCAGCGCGACGTCCGGGTATTGCTTGATGAAATTGCTGATGACCGGCGGCAACGCGTAGCGCGCCTGGGTGTGGGTGGTGGCGATGGACAGCGTGCCCTTTTTCTCGTTGGAGAATTCCTGGGCGATCTGTTTGATGCTCTCGACCTTGCGCAGGATCTCGCCGGCCGTGGTGATGATCCGCTCCCCGGCGGGCGTGACCCGGGTCAGGTGCTTGCCGCTGCGGGCGAAGACTTCGACGCCCAATTCGTCTTCCAGCAAGCGGATCTGCTTGCTGATGCCAGGCTGCGAGGTGTACAGGCTCTGTGCGGTGGCCGAAACGTTGAGGTCGTGGTGCGCCACTTCCCAGATGTAGCGCAATTGCTGAAGCTTCATATGTATCCCTCAAAGCCGGAAGACGCCACGGGCATCACGACGGTATATAACTGGATTAATGGTCAAACGTGCGGAGCTAGAACTTTTTATCACTTTTGGCCGGCAATGGCACGCTGGATTTCGTCTTTGCGCGTGTTTAGCGTCCGGAACGGTTCTGGATCATCGGCACCATGTACACCGGCACGTCGGAAAGCTGCAGCACCCGGGCTGCCGTGCGGCCGATCGGCGTGTCCCCCTGGGCACCGTGACTGTGGCTGCCGACCACCACCAGATCCACCGCCAGTTTTTGCGCCTGATCCAGAATCACGTTGGACGGATCGCCCTGCACCACCCGCACGGTGCGGATCAGTTCGAGGTCCTTGTGGCCCTCCCCCAGTTCTTCGCGAAAACCATCGAGGACCCGCGACTCGATGCCTTCGATGACGTTGTTGACCCCCTCGCTGTGCAGCGCCTTGAGCACATCCTCCCCCAGATAGCTCTGCAGGACCGATTCGGCGAACAGGCCCATCGGTTCCACCACATGGATCACGTAGAGTTCGGCGTTGAACGTCCGGGCCAGTGCCAACGCGTGCTGCAGGACGTAGGGCGAATACAGACCGAGGTCCGTGGCGTAGAGCATCGAACGAATCATTTAACCTCCGGACAGCCAGGAATGGCGATACAGACACTGGACAGCCACCGGCCAGCACAGCCATTTGCTCAGATATGAATTCCAGCTTAGCAGCGCCGCGGCGAACCGACCGACCCGATGCGCCCGAAAGGACTAAAGACTCAGGGTTTTAGTTCGTTGCTGATGCCGTGGGGCACATGCCCGGTGGCGACCACGTCCCGGGCTTTCTCGCAGTGACCGGGCTGGTCGTCGAAAAACACGTCCGCAGCAAAGGCTTCCAGAAACGCTGATTTTTCCAGCCCGCCCAGAAACAGTGACTCATCCAGACGGATGTCCCACTCGCGCAGCGTCCGGATCACGCGCTCATGAGCCGGCGCCGAACGGGCGGTGACCAGCGCGGTGCGGATCGGGCAGGTTTCCTCGGGGAACTCGCGCTGCAACAGGTTAAGGGCCTCCAGGAACGGCTTGAACGGCCCGCCACTCAACGGACGGCGCGCCGCTTCCCGTTCGCTGGCCTGAAACGCTTCCAGGCCACCGCTCTGATAGACCCGCTCCGATTCGTCGGAAAACAGCACCGCGTCGCCGTCGAAGGCGATGCGCAATTCGGCGCTGGCAGCGCGTCGAACCCCGCCGGAAAGAATCGTTGCCGCCGCAAAACCGGCGTCCAGCGCGCTGCGCACATCTTCGGGGTGGGTCGACAGAAACAGATGACTGCCGAACGCGGCCAGGTAGGGGAACGGGCTGCGCCCGCCGACAAACGCGGCGCGGGAGATGTCCAGCCCGTAGTGCTGGATTGAATTGAACACCCGCAAGCCGGTGTCGGCGCTGTTGCGCGACACCAGCACCACCTCGACCCGCGCCTGGCTGAGGCTGGTGTTGAGGTTCAACAGTTTCTGCACCAGCTGGAAGGCGTCGCCCTGCTCCAGCACTTCGTCTTCGTGATCGATCTGGTATTGGCGGTAGGCCGCGACGCCCTCGGCCATGTAGACCTGATGGCTGGCATCCAGATCGAACAGCGCCCGGGAAGAGATCGCCAGGACCAGTTTGTTGCTGCCTGCTTTGGTTACCAGTGCGTTGGTCATGGGGTCCTCTTTATTCCATTCAATACAACTGTTGGAGCGAGGCTTGCCCGCGAAGGATTTTGCGTCGACACACAGGTGTGGACTTTATCAGACGCTTCGCGGGCAAGCCTCGCTCCAACAAGGTCGCGAACCGCTTTACCTATTCCGGCGATCCATGAACGACAGCGCATGGTGCAGCGCGCGGATCTTGGGCATGTCGTACCCGGCGCCCAGTGCGGCGGCCAGGGGTTTGGCGTAGATGGCGTCCAGCTCCAGGGGGCGTTTGTCGGTGAAGTCGTGGTGCATGCTGGGCAGGTAATCCGGCATCTGCCGGGTGACGTTGAACAAGCGCTCGGCATAGCCGGCCGGCAGGTCAAAGCCGCAGGCGGCCGCGCCTTCCACCACTTCGTTCATCACCTCGTGGATCAGCTCGGCGCTGTCGGCGTCCGCCATCAATCCGCTGGTGCCTACGCCGAGCAGCACGGAAAGGCCGTTGTAGGGGATGTTCCACACCAGCTTCTGCCAGCGCGCCTGCTCCAGGTTCTCCATGGCCGTGGCTTCGATGCCTGCCGCCCGGAACAGATCGGCGCCGTGCTCGAGGATCGACTGGCGCAAGGTATTTCCGTAGCCCGGACCGCTGTGATAGCCGAGGTTGATGGAGCCGAACGCTTCATGGGCAATCTGCCCTGGCCCCGTGCGGTGCACGCAGATGAAACACAGGCCGCCCAACAGGTGCAGCGAGTCAGGCAATAAAGGACGCAGCGCCTCTTCGACCTCCAGCCCGTTCTGCAACAGCAACACCTTGGCGTTCGGCGCCGCGGCCTGGGCGATGGCCGGGGCCAGCTCGGCATTGCTGGTGGTCTTGGCGCCCACCAGCAGCCATTCGCACGGCGGCATGTCTTCGGCCGAGGAATAGGCCTGCACGTTGTCGAGGGTCAGCAGGCCATGGACCTTGCTGTCCACCCGCAGCCCGTGTTGCGAGACCGCGCTGAATTCACTGCGCAGCAGAAAGTGTACGTCGTAGCCGGCGCGCGCCAGCATCAGGCCATAAAAGCCGCCGATGGCACCGGTGCCGATAATGCCGATGCGCGGTTTGGAGGTTTCTTTGGTCATGAGTGTCCCATTTAAAACAGTCGTCGGTCAGGGCAATTCGTCAGGGGCAAGGCTGAGCGCCCGGTCCAGCCCCTGGCGCATGTTGTCCACCAGTAAAGTGCTGCGCAGCGGGCCGAAAAACTCACCGTCGCGGATGACGAACAGCGCTGGCAGGTGAAACACACCATAGCGCTGCACCGCCCCGCCATTTTCCTCGGCATCGATCCAGCAGAGTCGACTGATCGGCAAATCAAGCTGCGGCAGATGGTCGCGCGCCCAGCGGCAACTGCTGCAGCCCAGGCTGGTGAAAATCAGCAGTGACGTGCCGCCTAGCGACAACAATTGCTGGTCCACGTCGAAATCGGTCAAGTGCAGCTGGTCCACGCCGTCGCTCCCATTGGTCAGCTGCACACTATAAGCCTGGCGCGCGGACAGGTTTACACAATTCCGCCGGACCAGAACGTCCCGGGCCAGCCCTTTTCGGCGCAGCACGTCGCCCGGCGCCCCGCTGACGGGACGAAAGCACGGTTTGCCCATTGTCCAAAGGCAGGTGAACGCGCTAAGGTTCCGCTCCCCCGCTGCGCTCAATCATGCTCGGCTCCGCCGCACGGGGACGATGGCGGCCAGCATCCGTGACCTGATGAGTAACACGATGGCTGATTTACCGATTGACGACCTCAACGTAGCTTCCAACGAGACTCTGATCACACCGGATCAGCTCAAGCGCGAAATCCCCCTGACCGCTGCTGCCCAGCAGACCGTGAGCCAGGGCCGCGAAGTGATCCGCAACATTCTCGACGGCAAGGATCACCGCCTGTTCATCGTGATCGGGCCGTGCTCGATCCATGACCTCAAGGCCGCCCACGAATATGCTGACCGCCTCAAGGCGCTGGCCGAAGAAGTGTCCGACACCCTGTACCTGGTGATGCGCGTCTATTTCGAAAAACCGCGCACCACGGTCGGATGGAAAGGCCTGATCAACGACCCGTACCTGGATGACTCTTTCAAGATTCAGGACGGCCTGCACATCGGTCGGCAGCTGCTGCTGGAACTGGCTGAAAAAGGCCTGCCCACCGCCACCGAGGCGCTGGACCCGATTTCGCCGCAGTACCTGCAAGACCTGATCAGCTGGTCGGCCATTGGCGCGCGCACCACCGAATCCCAGACCCACCGGGAAATGGCCTCGGGCCTGTCCTCGGCCGTGGGCTTCAAGAACGGCACCGACGGCGGTCTGACCGTGGCGATCAACGCCCTGCAGTCAGTCTCCAGCCCTCACCGTTTCCTGGGCATCAACCAGGAAGGCGGCGTGTCCATCGTCACCACCAAAGGCAATGCCTACGGTCACGTGGTGCTGCGCGGTGGCAACGGCAAGCCCAACTATGATTCGGTCAGCGTCGCTCTGTGCGAACAGGCGCTGAACAAGGCGAACATCAAGCCCAACATCATGGTCGATGCCAGCCACGCCAACTCCAACAAGGACCCGGCCCTGCAGCCACTGGTGATGGAGAACGTGGCCAACCAGATTCTGGAAGGCAACGAGTCGATCATCGGCCTGATGGTCGAAAGTCACCTGAACTGGGGCGCGCAGTCGATTCCCAAGGATCTGGCGGATCTGCAATACGGTGTGTCCATCACCGATGCCTGCATCGATTGGGAAAGCACCGAGAAAACCCTGCGCAGCATGCACGCCAAGCTCAAGGGCGTACTGCCCAACCGCAAGCGCTGATCGGGCTTTACCTTGCGCATTCCCGGAATGCGCAAACAACAACGCCGAGCAGATGCTCGGCGTTTTTCATGGCGCGGATTAAACGTTGAAGCGGTTCAGATTGGTTTCGGCCTGCCGTTGGTTGCGTTCCATATAGCGCTCGACATAGGAGCACGATGGGATGACGGTATAGCCGGAGCTCTCGGCATAATCGAGGGCCACTTTAGTCAATGCCGCCGCGATGCCGCGCCCGCGAAGTTCGTTCGGCACGAACGTGCGGTAGATATCCAGCGTTTCCTTGCCCAGGTCCATGTACGTCAGGTAGGCACGGTGACCGTCTATGCTGATTTCAAACTGGTGACCGGTCTTGTCGTGGTGAATTGACAACGCCTCGCTCATCACTGCTCCTCGCGGGTCTTGGATTTTGACCCCTACCTTACCGATGTTTCCCCGGCGAAGGAACCTCTTCAAGCGCGGTGAAATCGGCGACGCCCGGCCGCAGGACTTAAAAACAGGGCCCCGTGTGCGCCTGTCATGCCTGGTTGCTGCCGCTCGCCAGTTTCCACACTGCCTGCTACGCCACCTTGTGCCCGATGTGAAGGCAGAGAACAGCATTGCTGTTCCCCTACAAATGAACACCAGCAAAGAGTAGGCGTCATTACCGAATATGCTCAAGTGAATCATCGGTAAATGCACTGCCGAACATCCGACTGTGTTAACAGTGGAACCTCACAACACTGGCCAATGTCCATAGAAACGCTCAGGCAGTCTGCAACGCCTCTGTCTGAATAAAGAGAAATATGCACGATATACAGCCAGGGTGCGTGGGCGCATACATGCGACTCACTTCTCAATGTGCAGGTGATTGAAGTAACGATGACAGGCAGACCCGTGAGTGGTCGCCTAATATCAATGGACTGGAAGCGCCGGACAGGTCTGACAGTGCAGGGTTTTTTCGTACAAAAAACGTGAGAAGTTGAACGGAACACTTTCAAAGCAAAGAATTTTGTTCGCTTCTTGCGCTTCGTCCGTTTACTTACTACAAACAATGGGTAGTATGTACGCCGGTCATTTTCTCACTTCCGAGAGATGACTAATTTGATAGAAGTCCTTTAAGGGGAACACGATGAACAACGTTCTGAAATTCTCTGCTCTGGCTCTGGCCGCAGTTCTGGCCACCGGTTGCAGCAGCGCATCCAAAGAAACAGAAGCTCGTTTGACTGCAACTGAAGACGCAGCAGCTCGTTCGCAAGCTCGTGCTGACGAAGCGTACCGCAAGGCTGATGAAGCCATGGCTGCCGCTCAAAAAGCTCAGCAAACTGCTGACGAAGCCAACGAACGCGCTCTGCGTATGTTGGACAAGGCAAGCCGCAAGTAATAGTCCTTCGGGATTATTGATAAGCCGATCCGGTTTCGGATCGGCTTTTTTGTTGCCGGCTGACGCCCACGCCGCGTTGTCCAGGCCACAAAAAAACCCGTTCGCCGAGCCCTCTTGCAGAGCCCCGCGAACGGGTATCAGCCGCAGTGATTACTGCAGAACGACCGGCGCTGCAGGCACCACGGGCACTGTTGAAGGCTCGGCAATCTCTACCGGCATGCCGTCTTCGGCCGCGACCACATCCCGCACTTCATCCCAATTGATCCGCACGTTATTGGCCAGGTCCTGGCGCTTGAGCAAGGCGTTGATCACCGCCGTGTGCTTGTCGACCACCGACGGATTGCCGCTTTCATCCAGTGGCGTGTGCGCTTCGAGATAAACCTTGCCGCCACTGACGCCAAACTTGTACGGCTCGCTCATGATGCGCACGGTCGTGCCCACCGGCACCATGTCGGCCATTTCCAGCACGTTGTTGTTGTACATGCGGAAGCAGCCGTGGCTGGTGCGCATGCCGATGCCGAACTTCTTGTTTGAGCCGTGGATCAGGTAACCGGGCAACCCCAGACCGAATTTGAACGGCCCCAGCGGGTTGTCGGGACCGGCCGGCACCACGTTGGGCAGGATATCGCCGTCGGCGGCATGTTCAGCCTTGACCGAGGCCGGCGGGGTCCAGGTCGGGTTGGGCGTCTTGGCCGTCACCTTGGTGGTGGAGATCGGTGACCCCCAGCCCTCACGGCCGATGCCCAGCGGGAAGGTGTACACCACGTCCCGGCCCTTGGGGTAATAGTACAAACGGTATTCGGCGAGGTTGATCACGATGCCTTCCCGGGGACCCGGCGGCAGAATGAAGCGGGTCGGCAAAACGATCTGCTTGCCCGCGCCCGGCAACCAGGCATCGACGCCGGGGTTGGCGGCGATCATTTCCAGATAACCGAGATCGTACTGGGTGCCCAGGTCGGCAAACGTGTCTTCGTACTTGGCGGTGACGGTCTGGACCTGACCGATGATGTCTTCGCCGGGCGGCGGCAATGGAAACTCCAGGGCAGAAACAGGGCCAGCCGCACACAGTGCAGCGAGCGACAGACAGCGGGCAACGGCTGGAATGCGCGACAACATCCGGAGAATCCTTGGGTGAACGGGGCGGGATGAAAAAACGCGATTGTACACTGCAGACAAGCTTGTGTAGGAGCGAACTTGTTCGCGAAGGCTTGGCTACAAACGCAGAGGAATGCATTGGAGGTACGGACCTCTTCGCGAACGAGTTCGCTCCTACGGAGGCTTCAAGTGCATTCGCGTGTTTTCAAGCGTCCTCAAGCTCCGGCCAGATCGGCGCCCAGCCCCGGCGCTGGGCGTCGATGATCGCGCGGCACAGCGGGCACAGGCGTTCGTCCTGATAAATCGACTGCTCAACCACCGACCAACGCGGCTGCGCCGGCAGCAGCGAACCGCACAGCGTACGGTCCGCCGAGCCTGCCAGTTCCAGCTGCCGCGCGACCAGGTGCACCCGTATTTCCTGGCACGCGAACAGGTCGAGCTGTTCGTCAGGCTCGATCAATTGATAGGCAAAAAGGGACCAGGCAGGACGGCGCGGCATGTGGGGCTCCAGAGCGGGGGCGCCACATTAGCCGAAAGCCTGCCGGCGGAAAAGCCTTGCAGCCCTTTAAAGCAAAGGTTTTAGGGTCGGCCAGACGTTTTCCAGCAATCGGCCCTGGGCGTTGGCCGCCGGATGCAAACCATCGGCCTGGGTGAACTCCGGCACCCCACCCACCCCTTCGAGCATGAACGGCACCAGCGCGACCTTTTTGTCGGTCGCCAGATTGCTGTAGACCTCTTTGAACGCGGTGGTGTAACGCGCGCCGTAATTGGGCGGAATCTGCATCCCGAGCAGCAGGACTTTGGCCCCGGCGGCGCGGGAACTGTCGATCATCGCTGAAAGGTTCTGTTGCAATTGCGCCGGCGGCTGGCCGCGCAGGCCGTCATTGCCGCCCAACTCCAATACCACAAGGTCCGGCTTATGCTCTGCAAGCAGCGCCGGCAGCCGCGCCTGGCCACCGGCACTGGTGTCGCCGCTGACCGACGCATTGACCACTTTGTCCTTGTAACCTTCCTTCGCCAGCCGCTGCTCCAGCAGGCTGACCCAGCCCAAGCGGGTATCCAGGCCGAAAGCCGCGCTGATACTATCGCCAACGATCAGCACCGTGCCCGCCATCGCGCCTTGAGACACCAGCAGCAAACCCAGGCCAGCACTTAAAAACCACGCACGCATCGGATTCTCCATGAGCGAAAGTATTCTCAGTGCGCAAGGCCTCAGCAAAGTGGTCCCCAGCACCGAAGGTGACCTGACCATCCTGCACGAACTCTCCCTGGAACTAAACAGGGGCGACACGCTGGCCATCGTCGGCGCGTCGGGTTCCGGCAAATCCACCCTGCTGGGCCTGCTCGCGGGCCTGGACCTGCCCAGCGCCGGCGCCGTCACCCTGGCCGGTCGCAACCTCAGCGACCTGGACGAAGACCAGCGCGCCCGCATTCGCGCCGAACACGTGGGCTTTGTGTTTCAGTCGTTCCAGCTGCTGGACAGCCTGAACGCGCTGGAAAACGTGATGCTGCCCATGGAGCTGGAAGGCCGAAAAGATGCCCGGGAACAGGCCCGCAACCTGCTCGAACGCGTCGGACTGGGGCAACGCCTGACCCACACCCCGCGTCAGCTCTCCGGTGGTGAACAACAGCGGGTCGCCATCGCCCGCGCCTTCGCCGCCGACCCCAGCGTGCTGTTCGCCGATGAACCCACCGGCAACCTCGACAGCCACACCGGCGAGCGCATCAGCGACCTGTTATTCGAACTGAACAAGGAACGCAACACCACCCTGGTGCTGGTCACCCACGACGAGCGCCTGGCCCACCGCTGCCAGCGCCTGATTCGTCTTGAAGGGGGCCGACTGGTCGCCCCTCTGGAGCCTTGATGGCCCGTCTGCCGTTTTCACGTCTGCTCAGTCTCGCCAGCCGCCAGTTGATGCGCGATGCCCGCGCCGGTGAGCTGCGGGTGCTGTTCTTCGCCCTGGTGGTGGCGGTGGCGGCCAGTACCGCCATCGGCTATTTCGGTGCGCGACTCAACAGCGCCATGACCCTACGCGCCACCGAGTTTCTCGGCGCCGACCTGGTGCTGGGCGGTTCAAGCCCCGCTTCTGCCGAGCAGATCAGCGCGGGCACCGACCTCAAGCTGGATCACTCACAGACCGTGGTGTTTTCCAGCGTCGTAGCCACCGACGCCGGCATCCAGCTGGCCAGCGTCAAAGCGGTGGACGCGGCCTATCCGCTGCGCGGCGAACTGAAAAGCGCGCCGGCCCCCTATGAAACCGAAACCGCTGGCGGTGAGCCGCAGCCCGGTGAAGCCTGGGCCGAAGCGCGGGTGCTGGTGGCGCTGAACATCAAGGTCGGCGACAGCATCGACGTCGGCTCGAAAACCCTGAAGCTGAGCCGCGTGCTGACCTACGAACCGGACCGCGCGGGTAACTTCTATAGCCTGACGCCACGGGTGATGATCAACCTCGCCGACCTCAAGGCCACCAATGTAGTGCAGCCGGGCAGCCGGGTCAGCTACCGCGAAATGTGGCGCGGCACGCCGGAAGCGCTGGCCGCGTATCGCAAGGCCATCGAACCGGGCCTGGCCCCGAACCAGAAAATCGACGACGCCCGCGACGGCAACCAACAGATCGGCGGCGCGCTGGGCAAGGCCGAGCGTTACCTGAATATGGCCAGTCTGGTGGCGGTGTTGCTGGCCGGTGTGGCCGTGGCGCTGTCGGCGGCGCGCTTTGCCGTGCGCCGGTTCGACGCCAGTGCCCTGTTGCGCTGCCTGGGTTTGTCGCGTAACGAGGCCCTGGTGTTGTTCAGTCTGCAATTGGCGATGCTCGGTGTGGTGGCCAGCCTGACGGGCGCCTTCATCGGCTGGCTGGCGCAATTGGGTCTGTTCTATCTGCTGGGCAATCTGCTGCCGGCTGCCGTACCGCCCGGCGGTCTGCTGCCGGCGCTGGCGGGGATCGGCACCGGGCTGGTGGCACTGGCCGGTTTTGCGTTGCCACCGCTGGCGGCGCTGGGTCGGGTTCCGCCGCTGCGGGTCTTGCGCCGGGACATGCTGCCAACCCCGGCCAGCACTTGGTTGGTGTACGGCGCGGCCCTGTTGGCGCTGGGCCTGATCATGTGGCGCCTGAGCCTGGACCTGGTGCTGACCTTCGCCCTGCTGGGCGGCGGGCTGATTGCTGCCCTTGTGTTGGGCGGCGTGTTGCTGCTGACCCTGAAAAGCCTGCGTCGTCTGCTGGCCAATGCCTCGCTGCCCTGGCGTCTGGGCCTGGGTCAGCTGCTGCGTCATCCGCTGGCAGCGGCCGGGCAATCCCTGGCGTTCGGTCTGATCCTGTTGTCCATGGGCTTGATCGCGTTGCTGCGCGGCGAATTGCTGGACACCTGGCAAAACCAGTTGCCCAAAGACGCCCCCAATTACTTCGCGCTGAACATCCTGCCCAACGACCGCGACCACTTCGCCGAACGCATCGGTGAGCTGTCGACCCACAGCGCGCCGTTGTACCCGATGATTCCGGGGCGCCTGATGAGCATCAACGGGGAGCCGGTGAGCAAGTTCGTCACCAAGGACTCACGGGGCGAAAACGCCACGCAACGGGACCTGAACCTGACCTGGGCCGCCGCGCTGCCGGAAGGCAACACCATCACTGCGGGCCAGTGGTGGAGCAGCGATCAGCCGCCGCCCGCGGACACCGTGCCGGGTGTGTCGGTGGAAACCCAGCTGGCCAAGAGCCTGAACATGAAACTGGGCGACACCCTGAGTTTCGTGATCGGCGGCCTGATCCGCGAGGTGAAGGTCACCAGTTTGCGGGACATCAACTGGGACACCTTCCAGCCGAACTTCTTCATGATCTTCCAGCCAGGCACGCTCAAGGATGTGCCCGCCACCTACCTCACCAGCTTTTACCTGGCGCCGGGCAACGACAAGCAGATCGTCGAGCTGTCGCGGACCTTCCCGGCGGTGACCATCCTGCAGGTCGAGGCATTGCTGGAGCAGTTGCGCAGCATCCTTGATCAGGTGACGCTGGCGGTGCAGTACGTGCTGCTGTTTGTGCTGGCGGCGGGCATGGCGGTGTTGTTTTCCGGCTTGCAGGCGACGCTGGATGAACGCATCCGTCAGGGCGCCCTGCTCCGGGCGTTGGGCGCCAGCCGGGCGTTGCTGACCAAGGCGCGGCGCATCGAGTTCGGCCTGCTGGGCGCGGTGAGCGGCGTGCTGGCGGCGCTGGGCTGCGAACTGGTGAGCTTCGCCCTGTACCGCTACGCCTTCAACCTGCAATGGCACCCCCACGTGTGGCTGTTGTTGCTGCCGCTGATCGGCGCGTTGCTGGTGGGCGGTGCAGGCGTGTTCGGCACCCGCCGGGCACTCAATGCCAGTCCGCTGACGGTGTTGCGCGAGGGGTAATTGCGTTTTGTTGGAGCGGGGCCTGGCGTCAGCGCGGAGATTACTGGGCGCATCCGATCCCTGTAGGAGCTGACGACCCCGAGGGAGGCTGCGATCGCGGTGTGTCAGGCAAACCGCAATCGCAGCCTCCCTCGGGGTCGTCAGCTCCTACAGGACCCCGTTCGCCGATCATCTATGCCTTCGGATACCGGATCTCATTGATCCACCACAACGCCTCACCCGTAGGGATCTGCACGACGAATTCATCGCCGACTTCTTTCTTAAGCAGCGCCCGGGCCATGGGCGAGTCGATCGAAATATAGTCCATGCGCCCGTAGATTTCGTCGTAACCCACCACCCGAAAGGTTTTGAGCTCGCCGGCCTCGTTTTCGATCTCGACCCAGGCGCCGAAGTAGACCCTGCCCTCCTGCTCCGGCGCGTAATCGACCACGCGCATGTCCTCCAGGCGCTTGCGCAGGTAACGCACCCGGCGATCGATTTCCCTGAGCAATTTCTTGTTGTACTGGTAATCGGCGTTTTCACTGCGATCACCCAGCGACGCTGCCCAGGCGACCTTCTGCGTGATCTCCGGCCGGTACACGCGCCACAGGTGGTCAAGCTCCTGTTTCAACGCCGCATGCCCTTCGCGGGTGATGATTTTGGTGTTCACGTCAATCCGTCTCCGTACCCTGGCTGTCGGCTGTTTTCCTGCCGCGTAGCGTACCCCATCGCGCGCCCAAGGTCGGGGCGCTGTGGATTTCATCTTTGCTGGGCGCCCGGGGGCAGCGTGGCGTCCGGCAAAACTGCTACTTTATGGACCACGGCGTCTGCCGTCCTCCACGGCCTGTCCACCTCACATATCAAGGAACGTGATGTTCGAATTCATCTATCTGGCGATACTCATCGGCATCGGCGGCACGGCGTTGCTGGACCTCTGGGCTCTGTTGCTCAAAGCCACCCTCGGCCTGCCGACCCCGCCCTGGCACCTGGTCGGGCGCTGGTTTGCCGGTTTGCCGAAGGGACATTTCGTGCGGCGCGAAGGCATCCCCAACGTGCCACCGGTAGACAACGAGCTGACCATCGGCTGGATCATGCATTACGTGGTCGGGATCTGCTTCGCCGCCGCCGTGCTGATCATCTGGGGCGTGCAATGGGCGCACAACCCGACCTTCCTGCCGGCGCTGGTGGTGGGACTGGTCACGGTGGCGGCCGGCTGGTTTATTTTGCAGCCCGGCATGGGCGTCGGCGTGGCCTGCAGCAAAGCGCCCAACCCCCCGGTGGCGCGGTTGCAGAACGTCATTGGCCACGTGGTATTCGCCATCGGCATGTACGCGATGGCGCTGTTGGTGGGCTGAAACGACCCGATAAAGTTGAACCTCTGCCGTGGGCAGGGGCTCTGACAACCTCATCCGGATGAATTGATTCGGGTCATCCCCTCATGATTATTCCCAGGAGAATCCCATGACCCAGACAGCATTAGTCGTTGGCGCCAGCGGTATCGTCGGCAGCGCCACCACCCAACTCCTCCTCGACAACGGCTGGCAGGTCGCCGCGCTGTCCCGCAGTCCGTCAACGGTGCCCGGTGTCATCCCGGTGGCCGCCGACCTGCAGGACCCGGCATCGCTGACCGAAGCGTTGCGTGACCTGAAACCTACCCACGTGTTTCTGACAACCTGGTCGCGGCAAGCCACCGAAGCCGAGAACATCCGCGTCAACGCGGCCATGGTGCGCAACGTCCTTGACGCCCTGCGCGCAGCCGGCAGCGTCAAGCATGTGGCCCTGGTCACCGGCCTGAAACACTACCTCGGCCCGTTCGAGTCCTACGGCAAAGGCGCGTTGCCGCAGACGCCGTTCCGTGAATCCCAAGGGCGCCTGGACATCGAGAACTTCTATTACGCCCAGGAAGATGAAGTGTATGCCGCCGCTGACAAGGACGGCTTCACCTGGAGCGTGCATCGCCCGCACACCATCACCGGCGTCGCGGTGGGCAACGCGATGAACATGGCGACCACCCTCGCCGTCTACGCGTCGATCTGCAAGGCCACGGGCCGTCCGTTTGTGTTCCCCGGCTCCCGGGTGCAGTGGGACAGCCTCACCGACATGACCGATGCGCGCCAATTGGCCGAGCAGCAGTTGTGGGCCGCGACCACCCCGGCGGCCGCCAACCAGGCGTTCAACGTCACCAACGGCGATGTGTTCCGTTGGAGCTGGATGTGGGGGCAAATCGCTGAGTACTTCGACCTGGAGGCGGCGCCGTATCCCGCGCAGGTTTCGCCGCTGGAAACCCAGATGGCCAACGATCAGGCCGTGTGGGACACCCTCGTCGCCGAGCACGGTTTGAAGGAGTCGGACATCAGCCGTCTGGTGTCCGCCTGGCACACCGACGCGGACCTGGGTCGCCCGATCGAAGTGGTGACCGACATGTCGAAAAGCCGCGCCATGGGTTTCACCGGTTTCAAGGCCAGCGACCAGGCGTTTTTCGACGTGTTCGAAACGCTGCGCAAGGAACGGTTGATTCCGTAAAGGTGAGCATGCCCACGCGCTGCGTGGGCATGCAGCCTGTGACCTACCCCCTCAACGCCGCCTGAATCATTTCCCCCAGGGCCTCAGGCCCATACGGTTTGCTCAAGAGTAACGTCGTGCTGCCCAGTTCATGGGTGCGGGACAAGACGTCACGGGTGTGGCCCGAAGTAAACAGCACCGGCACTTGCGGTGACTGCTGCCGGGCCCAGATCGCCAGGTCCGAGCTTTTGATCAGCCCCGGCATGACCACATCGGTGAAAATCAGGTCGATCATCGCGCCACTGCGCAGAATGGCCATGGCGTCATCGCCGTGCGCCGCCACCAGCGTGTTGTAGCCGGCCTGCTGCAACAACTCCACCGAGGTCGCGCGCACCGCGTCGTCGTCTTCCACCACCAGAATGGTTTCGTGGCCACCGGCAAAGGCGATGGCGTGGTTTGGCGCCTGCAGCACCTCCGGTTTCAGGCTGCGCGGGAAATACAGGCGCACCTGGGTGCCGCTGCCCACCGCGCTGCTGATCTCGATGTGGCCCCCGGTCTGCTTGACGAAGCCAAACACCATGCTCAACCCCAGGCCGGTGCCGTGGCCGTCGGGCTTGGTGGTGAAGAACGGTTCGAAAGCCCGCGCCAGAACCTCCGGTGCCATGCCGCTGCCGGCGTCGGCCACGTTGAGCAGCACGTATTCACCGGGGCTGAGTTCCTTGCCGGCGCACGCGTCCTGATCGAGCGTTACGTTTTGCGCGCTGACGGTGATGGTGCCCTCGCCTTTCATGGCGTCCCGGGCGTTGATTGCCAGGTTCAGCAAGGCGTTTTCCAACTGGTTGCGGTCCACGTGAATCCGCCAGCCGTCTTCCGGCAGCTGAATGTCCACGTGGATGGTTTCCCCCAGCGCGCGCTGCAGCAGTTCGCCCAACCCCTCGTAGATGCGCCGCAGGCTGTAAACCGCTGGCGAAAGCGCTTGCCGCCGGGCAAATGAGAGCAGTTGCGACGACAGCTTCGCACCCCGCTCCACCGCAGCCGTGGCGGCGTTGACGCGCTTCTGCACCCGGGGATTGTCCGCCTCCTGACGCGCCAGCAGGTACAAGTTGCCGGCGATTACTTGCAGCAGGTTGTTGAAGTCGTGGGCGACGCCGCCGGTGAGGCCGCCGATGGCTTCAAGTTTCTGGGATTGCCGCAGCTTTTCTTCAACCGCCGAACGGGCGCGCACTTCGGCGACCACCCGCTGTTCGAGGGTGCGGGTCAGCTGCAGCAGGGATTCCTCGGCCATCTTGCGCTCGTGGATATCGATCAGCACGCCGGGAAAGCGCAGCGGCTGGCCCTGGGCATCGAATTCGCAACGGCCGCTGGCCAGGATCCACAGGTAATGACCCTCCGGGCGCAGCAGGCGGTACTCCGCGTTGTACGCCCCGCCATGCTCCACGGTGTGAGCGACACGGCGGGCCACCCGTTCGCGGTCGTCGGGGTGAATCTGTTGCATCGCCGATTCCAGGTCCAGCGCCTCGACCGCCCTATCCGGCGGATAGCCGAACAGCCGGGCGAAACGCTCATCGCCGGACAGCCGATTATTCTGGATGTCCCAGACGAACGACCCCACCAGCGCGCCGGCATTGAGCGCCAGTTGCAGCCGCTCGTTGGTCGCCCGAAACGCTTTTTCGGCCTCGACCCGCAGGCGCTCGGACATCACGTGCGCGGTGGTCTCGACCACTATCGCCATGACCCCGACCGGTCTGCCATCGTCGCCGGGCACCGGGCTGTAATACAGGTCCAGCCACACGTCCTCGGGCATACCGTTGCGCAGCAGCACCAGCTCTTTGTCGCGGAAAGACAGCGTGCCCCCCGCCAAGCAGGTGTCGACCACCTGGCGGTTAAAGTCGGCGACTTCCGGCCAGCCCAGTTCCACCGGCGTGCCGAGCAGATACGGGTGACGTCCCCCGGCGACCACCGAGTACGCGTCGTTGTAGATCATGTAGCCCTGCCGGCCCCACAGCATCACCAACGGCACCGGCGAGGCGAGCAACAATTGCACTGCCGAGCACAGGCTGCCCGACCAGCTGTCGATCGGGCCCAGGTCCGTCACGGACCAGTTGAACGCACGAATGCGTCCGGCCATTTCTCCGCCCCAACCGGGACATCCATGATCATCAGTCAAAAAAGGCATGGTTTGCTCTATTCCCACCACGGCCGCTCCGGGCCGACTGTTGATCGTTGTGCTTACCGCTTCGAGCCGTGGGAATCCGAAAAGATTCAACGTTCTCTCGCGCAACCTGCCCGAGCGTGGCACTGACGGCCGTAGCTCAGAGCGCAGCGACCAGACGTCCGACCTCGGCGATCACCGCGCTGCGCTGATCCTCGCTGCCGCCGCCTTCGGAGTAATAGGCGGTGACAATGATCGGGGCACGCTGCGGGGGCCAGATGACCGCGATGTCGTTGCTCGCGTTGCGGGCGCCGGAACCGGTCTTGTCCCCGACGCGCCAGTCCTTCGGCAGACCGGCGCGCAGCTTTTTGTCGCCGGTGGTATTGGCCACGAGCCAGGCGATGAGTTGTTCACGGGACGGCTCGGACAGTGCCTTGCCCAGCACCAGGTTGTTGAGGGTGTACAGCATGCTGACGGGTGTGGTGGTGTCACGCAGGTCGCCGGCCTTGTTTTCATTGAGCTGCGGTTCACGCCGATCCAGCCGCGTGACCAGATCGTCGAGGGTGCGGATCCAGGCCGTGAGCCCCGCCGGCCCGCCGAAACTGTCCAGCAGCAGATTGGCGGCGGTGTTGTCGCTGAGGGTGATGGCCGCTTCACACAATTGGGCCAGGGTCATGCCGTCCTTTCCCGCGTGGGCCTCGGTGGCCGGCGAATAAGGCACCAACTGGTCTTTGCCGTAGGTGATGCGCCGCGACAGGCTGTCCTGGCGCGCGTCCACCCGCGCCAGGACAAACGCGGCGGCCAGGCATTTGAAGGTGCTGCACATCGCAAAGCGTTGATCGCCACGATGAGAAATCAACTGGCCGCTGCCGGTGTCGAGGATCGCCACGCCCAGTCGCCCGCCCCATTGCCCCTCCAGCGCAGCCAGACCGGCTTGCACCGATGCCGTGGCATCGGCGGCCATCAGCCGGAGGCTGACCAGCCCCGGCCCGGCGAGTAGGGAGGCGGTCAACAGGCGTCGGCGGGAGATCAACATAAACGTCCTTGTGCACAGGAAAGGTCAGCGGCAGCCAACCGTGGGAGGCGTCGCCCATCATCCCGTCACACTGCCGGGTGTTCAACCCTCACGCACGCTTCACGGCCGATGGCGGTCCTTGTGGAAGATCGACGCCGTGCGCACCCAGGCGATAAACCCCAGGCTGACCGCCTGCTCTTCAATCCGGTGCGCCTGCGGCCGTTCGCACGACAGCGGACACATGCATTGCGGCGCCAGCCACGATTCTTCGTGCTCGGTGTGCTGGAACGGTGCGGGTGTTTCTTCATTGACCACGGGCCATTGGCTCATCACAACCTCCTGCACTTGCATGGATGTTACAGATAGCACTAACAGCTCTGAAGCCGGGCGCTTCGGGCTGGCTGAGCAGGCGCACCGCCGTCAGGGAGTCCCCGGCCTTCACGACCAGTGTGTCCACTTCTTCGCGGAATACCAGAGCCACCAGACGACGTGCACTCAGGACAGGTAGGTGCGGATCACCGGTCGCTCATGGCCTGAGCCTTAAGCCGCCGGGCCGCCTGCTGCCAATTGCCAGTCATCAGGCTGGTGGGCGAAAACCCTTCCAGTGTCCAGCGCGAACGCAAGGCCGCCGGGCGCCGAACCATGGCTTCGACGGTGACTTGCCAGAGCCGTTCGGCGCCTTGAAACGCGGCGATGTCCGGGCTGTCCAGGATGACCTCGACGCGGCCGATCACCTGCAGCACGTCGCCAGACGCAAAATCGATGAACAGCAGCCCGGCCCTGGGATTGAGCAGGAAGTTGCCCAGGGTGTTGAAAAACAGGTTGCCGGCGAAATCCGGGATCGTCAGCACATCGCCCTCCACCCGCACAAAACCGGCCTGACCGCCCCGGTGAGACACGTCCACCTGCCGGCGCTCCGGGTCATCGTCGACGTCCACGAAACTGGCGACAAAAAACGTATCGGCCGCGCGGATCGTGGCCACGGCGGCGTCGTCCAGTGCGCTGAGGCGTTGGGGGCGGGGCCTGTCCTGGGCTGCGGGACGCGGCGATTGCTTGAGCTGGCGCAGCTGAATGTACTGCGGGCAATTGCCGAAGGCCTGCTCCACCAGCACGGAAAAGCCGCCGGCGTCGAGTTGCTCGATCCGCCCGTTGACCCGGTTGCGGCGCCGGGTGTGCAGGTCGATCCCGAGCATGCCGAGCGCGGCGCCCGGCCTGATGCCTTGGCTGAGGGGGTCATCGACGTTGGGCAGACGGCTGACACTCAGCCGACGCGGATCGGGCGACCCGATGAAGCCGGCGCGGTCATCCAGCACGCTCGCCCACGGCCACCCTTGACCGTCCACCGCGCCGATCACGATGTAGGGCAATTGCCCGTAGAACGCGCGATGCTGATCGGGCAGGTAGTCGCGCACTACCTTTCGGCCCACCTGCTCCATGCGTTCGGCGACCCCGACCTGCGCCTGCAAGCGCTGCTCGCCGGCGTGCCAGAGGGATGGGGTTGCGGGTGTGGGGGTTGGGTTCATGGCGGCGTCTCCGGTCGGCATCGCTTTGGACTGCACAGGGGACACCATGTTGATCCACTGCCCGTTTGAACAGAATCACCAGGGAAAGCAATCCACTGTTGCAGGTTTTGCAAGCTGCGGGCGCCGGGCGTTGATTCTGGCCGCAGGCCGTGGGAGTGGACCTGTCCGCGAAGACCGATGTTCAGGCGCTGAATGCTGTCGACTGTACGGACCTCTTCGCGGACAGGTCCGCTCCCACATGACTGCCCGTTCACGCCACTGCCGATGTACGAAACATCCCCACCCAACGTAGTCTGGGCACTTCGCCCTCACGATTCAGGTATGCCCATGCAGCTGGAATGGCTCGAAGACTTCATTGAACTGGCGCGGGTGCGCAGTTTGTCGCGGGCGGCGGAGAATCGTTGTGTGACCCACCCGGCGTTCGGGCGGCGGATCCGGGCGTTGGAAGACTGGGCCGGGATCGCCCTGATCGAGCGCAAGCAGCCGTTGTCGCTCACCCCCGGCGGGCTGCTGTTTCTGGACGCGGCCACCCAGTCGCTGGAGTTGCTCAACACCGCCCGGGCACAATTTCAGGGCACGGGCCGAAACCCTGAAACGCCCGTGCGCATTGCCACCGGACGCACGCTGGCCAGCGACTTTTTCCCCGACTGGTACGAAACCCTCACGCAACAATTCGGCGTGTTCCCGGTGTCGCTGGTCACCAGCGGCGCTCAGGAGGCGATCAGCCGGCTGTCGGCGGGCGAAGTGGATCTGCTGTTGATCTTTGCCAGCCCGCAAACCCAGATCCTGATCGATGCCGAGCGATTCGATTCCATGGTCTTGACCACCGAAGCGCTGCTGCCGGTCAGCGTGCCACTGGCTGACGGCACACCCAAGTTTGAGATCCCCGCCGATGGCCAGGGCCCGGTCATCCCGTGGCTGGCGCTGTCGCCCTCACTTACCCTGCGCGGCGCCCTCGCCCGCCATCTGGCGCGGCTGCCGCAGCACCTGGCGCTGCGCATGATCTACGAAGCCGACTCCTACGACGCCATCCTCGAAATGGCCAAGCGCGGCAACGGGCTGGCCTGGCTGCCGCGCATGGCGGTGAAGAAGGCCCTGGAGTCTGGCGAACTGGTGGTTGCCGGCGGCCCGCAGTACCAGTTCAGTTTCGACGTGTCGCTGCACCGGCTGCACGCGAACCACGGCGAACAGGTCATGACTATCTGGAAAGGCCTGCAAAACACTGCACCAATGCTGGGCGCGACCTAGAAAATCCCCACTGGGTCTCAGCCCGCAAGGCAACAGGCCAGCGCTCCGTGCCGAAGCGGCTCAATCATGTGCCGAAACAGCAATTGTCCTGCGTGCCCCCGCTGATTCAAGGTAATCCCCAGGCCGACTGATGTGCGGTGTTCAAGTCTTTGTTCAAGCACCGGACTCAGCGAGCTGCCTTCACCATAAAAACAACGCAATCGATCCGCATGGCCTCCACGCCCTGCGCCGTTCGGTTCAACCGTGAACACACGCCCGGGGCCACGCCTATGACCGCATCATCCGCTTTGCACGCCACCGCCACCGCCCGCAAACGAGGGCCGTGGAAGGAGATCGTCGCTGCCAGCATCGGCAACGCTCTGGAGTTCTACGACTTGCTGATCTACGGCTATTTTGCCGTGGTGATCGGCAAGCTCTTTTTCCCTTCGGATAACGAAACCACCTCGTTGCTGTTGAGCGTGGCGTCCTTCGGTATTTCGTTCCTGATGCGGCCGCTGGGCGCCATCGTGCTCGGTTCCTACGCCGACCGCGCCGGACGCAAGGCGTCGCTGACGCTGTCGATCCTGATCATGATGATCGGCACCGCGATGATCACCTTCACGCCGTCCTACGCGCAGATCGGAATCGCCGCACCGCTGTTGATCGTCGTGGCGCGCATGCTCCAGGGCTTTTCCACCGGCGGTGAATTCGGCGCCGCCACGGCGTTCATGGTCGAACACGCCGACGCCAGCCGCCGCGGTTTTTTCGCCAGCTGGCAGCTGTCCACCCAGGGCCTGGCCACGGTGCTGGCCGCCGGCGTCAGCGCCCTGCTCAGCTACGTCCTCACCGATGTGCAGCTCAGCGACTGGGGCTGGCGCGTGGCGTTCGGCGTCGGCCTGTTGATCGGGCCGGTGGGTTTCTACATCCGCAGCCAGATCGACGAGACACCGGACTTCCAGAAAAACGTCGCCGACAAGCCCGAGAAAACCCCGCTGCGCGACGTGCTGGTCAAGGGCCGCGTCAGCCTGCTGCTGGCCATCGGCGTGGTTGCTGGCGCCACTGCGTTCAACTACGTGCACAAGTTGTACATGCCCACTTACGCGCTCAAGCAACTGCACATCGCCGCGACCTCGTCCTACCTGGGTGCGCTGGTGACCGGGCTGACGTTGATGATCATGGCCCCCGTGTTCGGCACCCTGTCGGACAAGCATGGGCGCTTTCAGGTGTTGACGATTGCGCTGCTGATCACCGGTTTGTCCTCGTACCCGCTGTTCCTGCTGCTCAATCAGTTCCCCAGTGTCACCACGCTGTTGATGGTGCAGGCGTTGGTGGGGATCTTGATTGCCGCCTGCCTGGGGCCGATCCCGGCGATGCTGGCCGACGTATTCCCCACCGCCATTCGCGGCACCGGCCTGGCGCTGAGTTACAACTTTTCGGTGACCCTGTTCGGCGGTTTCGCACCCCTGATCGTCACCTGGATGATCGATGCCACGGGCAACAAGATGGCCCCCAGTTTCTACGTCATCGGCACCGCGTTGATCAGCGTCATCGCGGTGATCAGCCTGGGTCGGCGGATGCGCAACGCGCCGGCTGAAACGGCTTGAACCCCGATTGACCCGACCCTTATCACGGGCCGCCGCCACCCAGTGCAGCGGCCCATGCCACGACCTTGTCCTGCCGGAGAACACCATGAACACCCTCGAAGACCTGCGAGCGTCCCTCAAGCCGTACCCCATCGAAGTCCAGTTTCCCGATATCAGCCAGTGGCGACAAAGCAACACAGGCGTGGAATACGTTCACACCTTCGACAGCGGCGTGGCGGGTCCCCATGTGATGATCATGGCCCTGACCCACGGCAACGAAGTCAGCGGCGCGATCACGGTGGACACGTTTTTGCGCAAGGGGCTCAGGCCTCGCCGCGGAAAGCTGAGCCTGGGGTTTGGCAACGTCGAGGCGTACCAGCATTTCAATCCGCAGGACATCGACGCGACCCGCTATCTGGACGAAGACATGAACCGGGTTTGGGTCGAAAGCCGCCTGGACGGCGCCGAAGACACTCGGGAACTGCGCCGTGCCCGTGAGTTGCGGCCGCTGATCGACACCGTCGACCTGCTGCTTGACATCCACTCGATGCATGAAGAAGCCGCCCCGGTCATGATGAGCGGCGCCTGTCAAAAAGGCCTGCGCCTGGCGGCTGAACTGGGCATGCCGGAGCACGTGATCGTCGATGCCGGTCACAAGAATGGGCGTCGTCTGCGGGATTTCCAGGGCTTTGGCGACGAATCCAGCCCGAGGAATGCGCTGTTGATTGAAACAGGTCAGCACGTTTCAGCCCGCAGCGAAGCGGTGGCGCTGGACACGGCGGCCCGGTTTCTGGTCATGACGGGGGCCGTGGATGAGGCCGACGTGGCGGCGTTCATGCAGCTGCTGACACCGGGGCGTCAGCGCTTTCTGGAAGTGACCGAGCCGATCATCGCCAGGACCATGGATTTCCGTTTCAGCGAAGACTTCAAGGGCCTGGAATTGATCGAAAAAGCCGGCACTGTGATTGCCACCGATGGCGATCAGGAGATTGTTACGCCGTACGACAACTGCGTGCTGGTGCAACCCTCGCTGCGGCACCTGGGCGCGGGCGTGACCGTGGTGCGGCTGGCCAAAGTGATCGAGCCGTTTTGATCGTGCCGAGCTGGAGGCGTGACCTGAACCGCCTCAAACATGGGCGGTTCATGCTGCAAGCGTTACTGACATCCGGCGCTGTGACAGCCGGTCACGCGGTCCCCTGTAGGAGCTGACGAGCCCGTGCGAGGCTGCGATGCGGTGGATCAGACACCCTCGCGATTTGGACCGTGTGTATATCCGTTATCGATGGTGTGGCGGATTACGGTTCCGCTCTTACAGCGGGTCACTTTTTTCAAGAGCCAAAAAAGTAACCAAAAAGGCCCGCTCCCGTGTCCGGCC
>NZ_JBEGED010000079.1:0-500 GCF_040202885.1 Xanthomonas sp. WHRI 1810A | reverse complement strand
CCACGCGGCGCCCACGTAAAGCGGCCACGTCCCCCAGCCGCACCGCCTTGCGCGCCCATTGCTGTGGATACAGCGTCTTCGAATCGCCTTGCGCATGCGCACCAAGTACACAGCTTGGATGATCAACTCTTTCTGGATAGGGGAAGCGACATCCTGCTTCTCACTTGGCTGGGCGACGCGGCCAACGATGCAATCGCTTGCTTGCTCAATGCCAGGAACTTCAAGGCTCAGGGTAGCCGACTGGGGGTCGAGATCACGCGGGGTCCGAATGCCCTTGAGAACATCGAGACAGCGCTCAAGGCGATTGCCGCTGCACCAACCCCATCCATTGAAGTGCTATTGGCAGGCGCGAAAAATCTGGCCAGCCAAAAATGGGACAGTCTGCTTTCGCCTCACTTGCTTCAAGTGTCCTATGCCAGCTCGAACCTCGATCTCGATGACGCAATGGATTGGCTACGGAAAACCTTCTTGTCCAGCAATTGACGACTACGAGAACCATG
>NZ_JBEGED010000078.1:0-504 GCF_040202885.1 Xanthomonas sp. WHRI 1810A | reverse complement strand
CCCGAACAGCCACACCACAACCTCGGTGGTGTGGGTGCCGTACTTGAGCAACATGCCCAGCAGCAACCCGGCCCAGGTCAGCCCCTCTAAAAATGCAGCCACGGCAAACAGCCGACCCATCGGCGACAACGCAGAAGAAGCACGCATGCAAGACTCCAGACGGACAAGGATTGCCGCGACGCGATGGCGGCGGCGACGCCCGCTGGCAACTGCATTCTACAGAGCGCCTGCCGCATCGGCAGCGCGTCGTATTGCACGATGACGAGGTTGGAAGCGGCATCTGCAGTCAACCGTGAGGATCTGCCCGCGCAGGTCCATCTGTCTGTGGGCGAGTACGAGCAACGGCGTTACCACCACAACTACGACATGGTCACCGATGCGCAGGCCATGGTGCGGCGCTTGCGCGCATGCGTGCGGGAGGGGCTCTGCAGCGCGCCCCACCCCCCCCCACTTCTGGCACATGGCGGAATTACGACAGCGCTTATAAATTTTGCCAATGCGCAC
>NZ_JBEGED010000077.1:0-504 GCF_040202885.1 Xanthomonas sp. WHRI 1810A | reverse complement strand
GATTACGCCAGACCGGCCTCGAGACTATCGGCAACCTATGCATGGGGCTGTTGCCGTTGATCCGCAGTCCAGAGCTGAGCCGTCTCCACCGGGGCCACGCATTGCGGGTGTTCAACACATTGCAGCCCATCATCGAGCGCAAGATTGATCTGTACCTGGGCGGCGGTGGCTCGCGGTCTTCTGCCGAGATCGAACAGCACGCAACGCGACGCCCGGCGCTGACCTTCTACCAGGTGCTCAAGGCTTACGCGATGGTCAGCCGGCAATGGAAACCGCGCCACGTTGGAGGCTCGCGAGCTGAGCTGCGCCAGCGCCACGAAGAGCTGGTGCAGTGGGTGGACCGGACGCTTGAGCGGACGCGCGAGGCCATCGAGGCGGACCTCGGCGAGATGAGCTTGAACCTGATTGCGCAGATCGAGGCCGGCGACCAGATGTTTGACGCCCTGGACCTGCGCATGGCGAAGGACGCGCCGACGATCACGCAGGCCCATCCACCGACCCGCT
>NZ_JBEGED010000076.1:0-507 GCF_040202885.1 Xanthomonas sp. WHRI 1810A | reverse complement strand
GGCTATTGCCGCGCGGTGGACGGGCAGTGCCCCAAGGAGCTGGCCATCACCGGCGGCTCGCGCATCGAGGGCATCGGCCGCCCGCGGGTGGAGTCCAGCTTCATCGCCAGCTGCGTGGACATGATGATCAAGGTGCCCGACGCCTTGAGCCTGGCGGCGATGCGCCACGTCAGCGCCACGCTCGGCCGCCGCGTCGGCGGCTCCACCGGCACCAATTTCGTCGGTGTGCTGCAGGCGGCCCAGCGCATGCGCGAGGCCGGCCGTAGCGGCTCCATCGTCACCATCCTGTGCGATGCCGGCGAGCGTTATGCGCACAGCTATTACGACCCGGCCTGGTACGTGGCGCACACCATCGACGTCACCGACAGCACTGCGGCCATTGCCATCGCCGTCAACGGCGGCGACTTGCCCACGTTGCCTTGTGCGGCGCTGGAATGACCGCCATATCCTTGGAGCTGCCATCGACACTGCTGCGCCTCGCGACGTTTTGCTAGCCACACGTGTTGA
>NZ_JBEGED010000075.1:0-507 GCF_040202885.1 Xanthomonas sp. WHRI 1810A | reverse complement strand
CATAGCGCGACAGCTCGACCATGACGTTGAGCGAATGCTCGTCATCCAGACGCGCCAGCTCGGCCAACCCATGCGCCTGCTCGTACTTGTAGCCTTTTTCCAGCGCCTGACGCAGCACGCTGCACACGCGGGCATGCGCGTACTGCACATAGAACACCGGGTTGTCGTTGCTCTGCTGACGGGCCAGGTCGATGTCGAAGGTGAGCTGCGAATCGGGCTTGCGCGCGATCAGGAACCAGCGCACCGCATCGGCGCTGGTTTCTTCGATCAGATCGCGCAGGGTGACGTAGCTGCCGGCACGCTTGGACAGCTTCACCTCTTCGCCGCCGCGCATCACCGTGACCATCTGGTGCAGCACGTATTCCGGCCAGCCCTGCGGGATGCCCAGTTCCAGTGCCTGCAGGCCGGCGCGCACGCGCGTCAGCGAGCCGTGGTGATCCGCGCCCAGTTCGGTGATCGCGCGCTCGTAGCCGCGCTGCCACTTGGTCAGGTGATAGGCCACGTCCG
>NZ_JBEGED010000074.1:0-513 GCF_040202885.1 Xanthomonas sp. WHRI 1810A | reverse complement strand
GTACGTTACGAAACGGGCATAAAAGAAGTTGTTCCCAACCATAGAATCTCCCACGGCCTTCGGCCAGAATCAAAAGCTGGACGCGGAGCGTCGTCCACGTACGGCCTGCGGCCCGAATCAAATGCCAGGCCGCACCGCGATCCGCTTCTGCCGAAGGCGTGGGAGCTGGCTTGCCTGCGATCTGGCGCGTAGCGGCAGTGAAGCCTGTGCATTCGGTTTTACCCTGACACACCTCAGGCGTCTGGTTTCAGGACCGCTTCGGTCGGACGCGACCCCGGGCCCATCGCAGACAAGTCAGCTCCCACGGCCTGCGGCCAGAATAAAAAGCCGGATGCGGAGCGTCGTACACATACGGGCTGCGGCCAGAATCAAAAGCCGGACGCGGAGCGTCGTCCACGTACGGCCTTCGGCCAGAATCAAATGCCAGGTCGCACCGCGATCCGCTTCTGCCGAAGGCGTGGGAGCTGGCTTGCCTGCGATCTGGCGCGCAGCGGCAGTGAAACCTGTGCATTC
>NZ_JBEGED010000073.1:288-520 GCF_040202885.1 Xanthomonas sp. WHRI 1810A | reverse complement strand
CCTCCGATCACCTGGCGATGCCCAACGATCTCAGCGATGTACTCGCCAAGCAGAAGCGCGAAAACCTGCTGCTGTTCCTGGGCAAGGATATCGCGCCGCAGCAAGTGGTCACGCGCGCCGGCAGCACACTGGATTCGGGTGCAACGCTGCTGCAGTTGCTGGAACCGGGTATGCGCACGCTGGGCTTCGGCCGTTCGCTGCTGGCCAGCGATGCGCCACCCAGCGCCAGCGT
>NZ_JBEGED010000073.1:0-278 GCF_040202885.1 Xanthomonas sp. WHRI 1810A | reverse complement strand
GGCAATGGCGATGTGGTGGTGGGCGTGCAGCAGGTACGCCCGCCGGTGCTGCTGGAATACGACGAGGACACCAATCTGAAAACGGTGTATCTGGAAAACACTTCGCGCCAGTTCGATCGCACGCATACCGAAGGCACGCTGGCGTATGTGGACCGCTGCACGGCATTCGAAGACGGCTCGGCCGACGGCGACTGGTGCGCACTGGTGGTCGACCGCCAGCAGAGCATGAAGCTGTATCGCGATCCGGACCTGACCCGCGGCATCGCCGTCGATGCGCC
>NZ_JBEGED010000072.1:0-526 GCF_040202885.1 Xanthomonas sp. WHRI 1810A | reverse complement strand
CGGGCGTGTTCAACTGCACCCTGACCGCCACCGACAGCACGCCGAGCCCGGCTGTGCAGGCCAGCCAGAGCTATTCGGTCACCATTACAGCGGCGACGCTGGTGCCGGGGCAGCCGACGTTGCCACCGGCGGTGCGCGGCAGCGCGTACAACCAAGTGTTGACGGCCAGCGGCGGCGTTGCGCCCTATCGCTACAGCATCGCCAGCGGCACCTTGCCGGCTGGCCTGACGCTGGCCAGCGACGGCACGCTGTCGGGCACGCCGACGGTGGATGGCACGTTCAACTTCACGGTTGAGGCGACCGATGCCAACAGCTTCACCGGGACGCGGGCGTATACGCTGACGGTGGCTGGCCCGACCCTGGTGCTGCCCGCATCCACCTTGCCGGCAGGCACCGCAGGGCAGGCGTATACGGCAGCGATCAGCCCGGCCACCGGCGGCACTGCGCCGTACAGCTATGCGCTGAGCGCTGGCGCGTTGCCGGCCGGCATCGTGCTGGACACCGCAACCGGTGGGCTGAGCGGCAC
>NZ_JBEGED010000071.1:0-527 GCF_040202885.1 Xanthomonas sp. WHRI 1810A | reverse complement strand
CATCCGCCCCTTCGGGGCACCTTCTCCCGACGGGAGAAGGGTTAAAGCCCCTCTCCCGTCGGGATAGGGGTTGGGGTGAGGGTACGGAGCGAAGCTACTCGCATCGTCCAACCGCACGAGGCTGCGCTCGTACCCTCATCCGCCCCTTCGGGGCACCTTCTCCCGGTGGGAGAAGGGAATCAGCCACGGATTTCTTTTATGAGCCGCAAGCAAGCCTTCCAATTCCTCGACCTGCCCCGGACCATGCCCACACGCATTCCGGTGGAGCTGCGCACGTCCGGTGACTGGGGCGAGCTGTACGGCAAGTTCGACAAGGCCGACGCGCAGTATCAGTCCGGCCGTTGCCTGGACTGCGGTAATCCGTATTGCAGCTGGAAGTGCCCGGTGCACAACGCGATCCCGCAGTGGCTGCAGCTGGTGCAGGAAAACCGCATCGAGGAAGCCGCCGCGCTGTGCCATTCCACCAACCCGCTGCCGGAAGTGTGCGGGCGGGTGTGTCCGCAGGACCGCTTGTGCGAAGGCAGCTG
>NZ_JBEGED010000070.1:0-530 GCF_040202885.1 Xanthomonas sp. WHRI 1810A | reverse complement strand
CGCTAATCCGTAGTAAAGAACGACTTCGCAACGATTTAGACGGAGCCCGTTATGGCCTTCAGTAGTGGAAACAGCGGTGGCCCGATGGCCGACATCAATGTGACGCCCCTTGTGGACGTGATGTTGGTGCTGCTGATCATCTTCATCATTACGGCACCGCTGATGTCCCATAAGGTCAAGGTGGAGCTGCCCGAGGCCAACCTGGTCCAGAAGGAAGAGCCGGAGAAACGTGCCGCGCCGATCACCCTGGCCGTCAAGGAAGACGGGTCGCTGTACTGGAACGACGAGCCGGTCTCCAAGGAAGCATTGGAGTCGCGCCTGTCCACCGCCGCACAGCAGACACCGCAACCGCCGCTCAACCTGCGTGGCGACCGCACGACCAAGATGCGTACGATCAACGAGATCACCAAGATCGCGCAGGGTCAGGGCATGTTGGACATCGGCTTCGTCGCGACCAAAGAGAAGGGGCAGTAAGCCATGGCATTCAGTACCGGTGGAAACCGTGGCCCGATGGCCGATATCAACGTCAC